>NZ_CAWPKR010000021.1:0-1837 GCF_963888765.1 Vibrio sp. B7 | reverse complement strand
GCTCTTTAACAATATAAACCTATCAATCTGTGTGGGCACTCGTTGATGATAATCAAAAAAGATTTATCAATGAACTGAGTGACCAATCAGAATCAAGTTTACTTGATTTTGGCACAGTCAATTCATTGTTGTTCTGTTGGAACAACAATAGCTTTAAAATTACTTTTTTACTTTCGAGTAAGAGCAGTTTTGAAGTCAGTATTCATTGAGCCGGTCTTAGGACCAACAAAACTTTAATTGAAGAGTTTGATCATGGCTCAGATTGAACGCTGGCGGCAGGCCTAACACATGCAAGTCGAGCGGCAGCACAGAGGAACTTGTTCCTTGGGTGGCGAGCGGCGGACGGGTGAGTAATGCCTAGGAAATTGCCCTGATGTGGGGGATAACCATTGGAAACGATGGCTAATACCGCATGATGCCTACGGGCCAAAGAGGGGGACCTTCGGGCCTCTCGCGTCAGGATATGCCTAGGTGGGATTAGCTAGTTGGTGAGGTAATGGCTCACCAAGGCGACGATCCCTAGCTGGTCTGAGAGGATGATCAGCCACACTGGAACTGAGACACGGTCCAGACTCCTACGGGAGGCAGCAGTGGGGAATATTGCACAATGGGCGCAAGCCTGATGCAGCCATGCCGCGTGTATGAAGAAGGCCTTCGGGTTGTAAAGTACTTTCAGTCGTGAGGAAGGTGGTGTTGTTAATAGCAGCATCATTTGACGTTAGCGACAGAAGAAGCACCGGCTAACTCCGTGCCAGCAGCCGCGGTAATACGGAGGGTGCGAGCGTTAATCGGAATTACTGGGCGTAAAGCGCATGCAGGTGGTGGATTAAGTCAGATGTGAAAGCCCGGGGCTCAACCTCGGAACCGCATTTGAAACTGGTTCACTAGAGTACTGTAGAGGGGGGTAGAATTTCAGGTGTAGCGGTGAAATGCGTAGAGATCTGAAGGAATACCGGTGGCGAAGGCGGCCCCCTGGACAGATACTGACACTCAGATGCGAAAGCGTGGGGAGCAAACAGGATTAGATACCCTGGTAGTCCACGCCGTAAACGATGTCTACTTGGAGGTTGTGGCCTTGAGCCGTGGCTTTCGGAGCTAACGCGTTAAGTAGACCGCCTGGGGAGTACGGTCGCAAGATTAAAACTCAAATGAATTGACGGGGGCCCGCACAAGCGGTGGAGCATGTGGTTTAATTCGATGCAACGCGAAGAACCTTACCTACTCTTGACATCTACAGGATCCTGCGGAGACGCGGGAGTGCCTTCGGGAACTGTAAGACAGGTGCTGCATGGCTGTCGTCAGCTCGTGTTGTGAAATGTTGGGTTAAGTCCCGCAACGAGCGCAACCCTTATCCTTGTTTGCCAGCACGTAATGGTGGGAACTCCAGGGAGACTGCCGGTGATAAACCGGAGGAAGGTGGGGACGACGTCAAGTCATCATGGCCCTTACGAGTAGGGCTACACACGTGCTACAATGGCGCATACAGAGGGCAGCAAGCTAGCGATAGTGAGCGAATCCCAAAAAGTGCGTCGTAGTCCGGATTGGAGTCTGCAACTCGACTCCATGAAGTCGGAATCGCTAGTAATCGTAGATCAGAATGCTACGGTGAATACGTTCCCGGGCCTTGTACACACCGCCCGTCACACCATGGGAGTGGGCTGCAAAAGAAGTGGGTAGTTTAACCTTTCGGGGAGGACGCTCACCACTTTGTGGTTCATGACTGGGGTGAAGTCGTAACAAGGTAGCGCTAGGGGAACCTGGCGCTGGATCACCTCCTTATACGAAGATTACACTGATGAGTGTCCACACAGATTGATGGTTTATACAGTTTAAGAGA
>NZ_CAWPKR010000020.1:0-2593 GCF_963888765.1 Vibrio sp. B7 | reverse complement strand
TGCGTATTTCGGAGCATTCCGAACAGCCATTTCGGTATGACCCGAACACCTATTTCGGTTTAATCCGAACGTACATTCCGCGATTATCCGAACACTTTTAAGCGAACTCCGAAATCAGCGTTCGGAATAGCGAAAACCGCGTTCGGAATGCCCGAAATCCTTCCTTTTTCTCTTTTAAATCAATAGCTCGCTATTCTTTACTTCTTAAACAAGAACGTAAGGAAGCGACAATGGCTAAAAAGAGAACTCCAATGAACAAAATCAAAGAGATATTACGCCTTAAGTACGAGTGTGGGTTGTCCTACCGTAGTATTGCTAGTTGTCTCAATGTCAGCCTTGCAACAGTCTCAGAGCTTGTCGCTCGCTTTAAGCAAAGTCAGATAGGCTGGCCTCTCCCAGAAGGTTGCAGTGATACGGACCTTACCAAAGCCCTATATCATTCGAAGCAAGCCAGTCGAGACAAGGTTATGCCAGACTTCGCTCAGTACGCTGTCGAACTCAAACGTAAAGGCATGACAAAGATGTTATTGTGGCAGGAGTACCATGAGCAATATCAAGAGCAAGCTTACGCTTACACTCAGTTCTGCGAGCACTTCACTCGTTGGTTCAAAACCCAAAAGCGCAGTATGCGTCAGCTCCATGTTGCAGGTGATAAGCTGTTTATCGATTACTGTGGGCCTCGGCTTCAAGTGGTCAACCCTGATACAGGTGAAGTGCGCGAAGCAGAAGTGTTCGTGGCGACCTTAGGAGCGTCCAATTACACCTATGTTGAAGCCTTCCCGAGTCAAGGTAAGTCTTACTGGTTAGAGGCGCATGCCAATGCGCTCGAACACTTCGGTGGTGTACCACGGCTCTTGGTTCCCGATAATCTACGCAGCGCGGTCAGCAAACCTAACCGTTATGAACCGAGGCTTAATGAAAGCTATCAAAAACTGGCAAATCATTATCAAACTGCCGTGATGCCAGCTCGCCCCTACAAACCGAAAGACAAAGCCAAAGCAGAAAATGCCGTCCTCCTAGTGGAACGTTGGATCATGATGCGACTTCGCCATCAAACCTTCTATACCTTCAAAGAGCTGAACCTTGCCATCCGTGAGCTGATGAATGACTTAAACGAACGTGAGATGAAGCAGTATGGTGCGAGCCGCAAAGCGCTGTTCGACAAACTCGATAAACCCGCGTTAAAGCCCCTTCCTAAGCAGCGATATCTATATACTGAAACCAAGCGAGCCAAGGTTGGGCCTGATTATCATATCGAATATCGCCGTCACTACTACTCGGTTCCCCATCAACTTGTTGGCCACCATGTCGAACTTTAAGCCTCCAACCGTCTGGTGCAAATCTACCATCAAGGTAACTTGGTCGCCCAGCACCCGCGTAGCCAAAGGGAGCGCGGAAACAGTACTCAACCTGAGCACATGCCGAGTAATCATCAACATCAAAAGTGGTCGCCTAGACGTTTACTCAACTGGGGAGCCAATATCGGCCCCGCCACACGGGAAGTCGTCAATAAAATGCTGAACTCTAAGCCTCATCCCGAGCAGTCATATCGTTCCTGCCTTGGACTGCTTAACCTGAGCAAAGCCTATGGCGAATCGCGTCTAGAGCAAGCCTGTAAAGATGCACTGATGCTAACAAAACCCAATTACACCTTCGTCAACAATCTACTCAAGAACAATCGTGAGGGGCAACTGAGTAAAGATAAAGCGAATACGCCGAACCTTGTTCACAGCAATGTTCGTGGCCCGAACTGTTATCACTAGGAGAAAGGATATGAACGCACTCAATGACCAACTTAAAACCCTGCGCTTGAGCCATGCGGCGAAAGCGTTAGAGCAGCAACAAGAGCAACTGACCACCTACGCAGAGCTGGACTTCGAGGAGCGGTTAAGCTTGCTCCTGGAAAGTGAAATCTTGAACCGTAATCAGAGCAAAATCCAACGCTTAAAGCGACAAGCAAAGCTGAGAGTGGATGCCCAGCCGAGCCAACTCATCTACAAAGAGGGACGAGATCTCAATCGTAAACAGATGAGCGAACTGCTAACAGGCAGTTATCTGCACAAGCATCAGAATATCTTGATCACAGGCCCAACAGGTGCTGGCAAAACCTATCTTGGTTGCGCTCTGGCAACCAGTGCCTGCGACCAACAGCAAACCGTCAGGTACTACCGATTAACTCGCTTGCTTGATGATCTGACCGCAGGTCGTCTGGATGGTAGTTATCAAAAACAACTTCAGTCGCTGGCTAAGAAAGGCTTACTACTCCTCGACGACTGGGGGATGGAAAAACTGACTCAAGAGCATGCTGGTCACTTGTTAGAAGTACTTGAAGATCGTTACCAAAACAGCAGCACAATCGTCATCAGCCAGTTACCAGTAAAAGAATGGTACAACATGATCGGCAACGCCACTGTCGCTGACGCTCTAATGGATCGTCTAGTTCACAATAGTCATCGAATAGAACTGGGAGGAGAATCAATGAGAAAACTGGCGCAATCCGAACACTTAGAGTAAAAATAGGGAAAGAGAAAAAGTGCTGGTTAAGGTGTTCGGAATAAACCGAAACAAGCGTTCGCAATCACCGAAATACGCA
>NZ_CAWPKR010000019.1:0-3128 GCF_963888765.1 Vibrio sp. B7 | reverse complement strand
ATTCAAAGCCTGGCGATGTCCTACTCTCACATGGGGAGACCCCACACTACCATCGGCGCTGTTGTGTTTCACTTCTGAGTTCGGCATGGAGTCAGGTGGGTCCACAACGCTATGGTCGCCAAGCAAATTTCTTAATTCGGAAAGCTGTTTCGTTCTCATTCACACATTCAATGTTCTTCCATTGAGTCCACAAAACCCCTTCGGTGTTGTATGGTTAAGCCTCACGGGCAATTAGTATTGGTTAGCTCAACGCCTCGCAGCGCTTACACACCCAACCTATCAACGTTCTAGTCTCGAACAACCCTTTAGGACACTTAAAGTGCCAGGGAAGACTCATCTCAGGGCTCGCTTCGCGCTTAGATGCTTTCAGCG
The DNA here is from genome assembly GCF_963888765.1 of Vibrio sp. B7. Lineage (NCBI taxonomy): Bacteria > Pseudomonadati > Pseudomonadota > Gammaproteobacteria > Vibrionales > Vibrionaceae > Vibrio > Vibrio sp. B7. The sequence goes on along the minus strand of NZ_CAWPKR010000019.1, from coordinate 2,756 downwards.
CTTATCAATTCCGAACTTAGCTACCGGGCAATGCCATTGGCATGACAACCCGAACACCAGCGGTTCGTCCACTCCGGTCCTCTCGTACTAGGAGCAGCCCCCTTCAATCTTCCAACGCCCACGGCAGATAGGGACCGAACTGTCTCACGACGTTCTAAACCCAGCTCGCGTACCACTTTAAATGGCGAACAGCCATACCCTTGGGACCGACTTCAGCCCCAGGATGTGATGAGCCGACATCGAGGTGCCAAACACCGCCGTCGATATGAACTCTTGGGCGGTATCAGCCTGTTATCCCCGGAGTACCTTTTATCCGTTGAGCGATGGCCCTTCCATTCAGAACCACCGGATCACTATGACCTACTTTCGTACCTGCTCGAACCGTCATTCTCGCAGTTAAGCGGGCTTATGCCATTGCACTAACCTCACGATGTCCAACCGTGATTAGCCCACCTTCGTGCTCCTCCGTTACTCTTTGGGAGGAGACCGCCCCAGTCAAACTACCCACCAGGCACTGTCCGCAACCCCGATGAGGGGCCTACGTTAGAACATCAAAACGACAAGGGTGGTATTTCAAGGTCGACTCCACGCAATCTAGCGACTGCGCTTCTAAGTCTCCCACCTATCCTACACATGTAGGTTCAATGTTCAGTGCCAAGCTGTAGTAAAGGTTCACGGGGTCTTTCCGTCTAGCCGCGGGTACACTGCATCTTCACAGCGATTTCAATTTCACTGAGTCTCGGGTGGAGACAGCGTGGCCATCATTACGCCATTCGTGCAGGTCGGAACTTACCCGACAAGGAATTTCGCTACCTTAGGACCGTTATAGTTACGGCCGCCGTTTACCGGGGCTTCGATCAAGAGCTTCGACCTAAGTCTAACCCCATCAATTAACCTTCCGGCACCGGGCAGGCGTCACACCGTATACGTCATCTTGCGATTTTGCACAGTGCTGTGTTTTTAATAAACAGTTGCAGCCACCTGGTATCTGCGACTCTCGTCAGCTCCATCCGCAAGGGACTTCACCAATAAGAGCGTACCTTCTCCCGAAGTTACGGTACCATTTTGCCTAGTTCCTTCACCCGAGTTCTCTCAAGCGCCTTGGTATTCTCTACCCGACCACCTGTGTCGGTTTGGGGTACGATTGCTTATAATCTGAAGCTTAGAGGCTTTTCCTGGAAGCAGGGCATCAATGACTTCACTGCCGTAGCAGCTCGACGTCGTGTCTCAGCCTAACAAGAAACCGGATTTACCTAGTCTCTTAGCCTACGCACTTGAACCAGGACAACCGTCGCCTGGCCCACCTAGCCTTCTCCGTCCCCCCATCGCAATTATAAGCAGTACGGGAATATTAACCCGTTTCCCATCGACTACGCTTTTCAGCCTCGCCTTAGGGGTCGACTTACCCTGCCCCGATTAACGTTGGACAGGAACCCTTGGTCTTCCGGCGGGGAGGTTTTTCACCCCCCTTATCGTTACTCATGTCAGCATTCGCACTTCTGATACCTCCAGCATGCTTTACAACACACCTTCAACGGCTTACAGAACGCTCCCCTACCCAATACAGTAAACTGTATTGCCGCAGCTTCGGTTTACTACTTAGCCCCGTTACATCTTCCGCGCAGGCCGACTCGACCAGTGAGCTATTACGCTTTCTTTAAATGATGGCTGCTTCTAAGCCAACATCCTGGCTGTCTGAGCCTTCCCACATCGTTTCCCACTTAGTAGTAATTTGGGACCTTAGCTGGCGGTCTGGGTTGTTTCCCTCTCCACGACGGACGTTAGCACCCGCCGTGTGTCTCCCGGATAGTACTTACTGGTATTCGGAGTTTGCAAAGGGTTGGTAAGTCGGGATGACCCCCTAGCCTTAACAGTGCTCTACCCCCAGTAGTATTCGTCCGAGGCGCTACCTAAATAGCTTTCGGGGAGAACCAGCTATCTCCGAGTTTGATTGGCCTTTCACCCCTAGCCACAAGTCATCCGCTAATTTTTCAACATTAGTCGGTTCGGTCCTCCAGTTGATGTTACTCAACCTTCAACCTGCCCATGGCTAGATCACCCGGTTTCGGGTCTATATCCAGAGACTGAAGCGCCCAGTTAAGACTCGGTTTCCCTACGGCTCCCCTATTCGGTTAACCTTGCCACTGAATATAAGTCGCTGACCCATTATACAAAAGGTACGCAGTCACAGGACAAAGCCTGCTCCTACTGCTTGTACGTACACGGTTTCAGGTTCTATTTCACTCCCCTCACAGGGGTTCTTTTCGCCTTTCCCTCACGGTACTGGTTCACTATCGGTCAGTCAGTAGTATTTAGCCTTGGAGGATGGTCCCCCCATGTTCAGACAGGATAACACGTGTCCCGCCTTACTCGATTTCACTTATAATGATGGAACAGTTACGGGGCTATCACCCTTTATTGCGCCACTTTCCAGAGGCTTCACCTGCATCATTAAAAGCTTAAGGGCTAGTCCAATTTCGCTCGCCGCTACTTTCGGAATCTCTGTTGATTTCTTCTCCTCGGGGTACTTAGATGTTTCAGTTCCCCCGGTTTGCCTCCTTACCCTATGTATTCAGGTAAGGATACGTGCTTATGCACGTGGGTTTCCCCATTCGGAAATCGTAGACTCAAGTGGCTGTTACTGCCTAATCTACGCTTATCGCAAGTTACTACGTCCTTCATCGCCTCTGACTGCCAAGGCATCCACCGTGTACGCTTAGTCACTTAACCATACAACCCGAAGAAGTTTCGTGTTG
>NZ_CAWPKR010000018.1:0-8106 GCF_963888765.1 Vibrio sp. B7 | reverse complement strand
CACAACATGGCTGAAAGCTTAATACTTGAAGGGCGAAGGGAAAGAACATTCCCTAGAACAGTTAAGCCTAGACCACAACGGTATGCTAAGAACAAAAATGCCGTTCACTCTTAAGTGAACGGCATTAGGCCTTGCGGCCCTTTTCACATTTTGAGGTTATTCCTCAGACTCTTGGCCGCTGCGGTTCAATAAGAACTGGACGAGCAATGAGACGGGACGACCTGTTGATCCTTTTGCTGCACCTGACTTCCATGCCGTGCCAGCAATATCCAAATGCGCCCAGTTATATTTCTTAGCAAATTTAGATAAGAAGCAGCCTGCGGTAATCGTACCACCAGGGCGACCACCGATGTTTGCCATATCAGCAAATGGGCTCTTTAGCTGCTCATGGTACTCGTCGGCCATTGGTAGACGCCATGCGCGATCGCTTGCTTGTTCTGAAGCATTAACCAATTCATGCGCCAATGGGTTGTGGTTTGAAACCACGCCACTGATGTGGTGACCTAATGCAATCACACAAGCGCCAGTTAGTGTCGCCACATCTACCACGCAATCGGGTTCAAAACGCTCAACGTACGTGAGTGCATCACATAGAACTAAGCGACCTTCGGCATCGGTATTGAGTACTTCAACCGTTTGGCCAGACATAGTCGTGAGAATGTCACCAGGGCGATAGGCATTGCTGCCTGGCATGTTTTCACAGCCGGCTAAGATACCCACGACATTTAATGGCAATTTCAATTTAGCCAATGCTTTCATTGCGCCAAAGACTGACGCCGCACCGCACATGTCATACTTCATTTCATCCATGCCTTCGCCTGGTTTTAATGAAATACCGCCGGAATCAAACGTTAGGCCTTTACCCACCAACACAATGGGTTTTGCATCTGGATCTGGGTTGCCTTTGTACTCAATGACCGACATCATCGACTCATTTTTTGAGCCACGACCGACGGCGAGATAAGAGGTCATGCCCAACTTTTCCATTTCTTCTTCACCAATGATTTTGGTGGTGACGCTCTCGTAGTCGTCCGCTAAGCGGCGCGCTTGAGATGCAAGATAAGCTGGGTTGGCAATGTTGGGTGGCATATTGCCGAGATCTTTCGACGCTTTCACACCGGATGCAATCGCAAGGCCGTGTGTAATCGCGCGCTCACCTAAGTTAAGCTCACGGCGAGTCGGTACGTTAAAGACAAGTTTGCGCAGTGGGCGGCGAGTCTCAGGTTTCACGCTCTTGAATTGATCAAAGGTGTACAGACCATCTTTCGTTGCTTCAACCGCTTGGCGTACTTTCCAATAAGTATCGCGGCCTTTAACGTGTAGTTCAGTCAGAAAACATACGGCTTCCATTGAACCCGTTTCGTTCAGTGTGCTGATGGTTTTTTGAATGATTTCTTTGTACTGACGTTCGCCTAATTCGCGCTCTTTACCACAACCTACCAGTAAAACGCGTTCAGACAGAACACCAGGGACTTGATGCAGCAGTAGCATCTGGCCGGGTTTACCCTCGAGATCACCACGGCGAAGTAGTGAACTAATATAGCCGTCGCTGATTTTATCAAGCTGCTCTGCTACTGGAGAAAGGCGGCGTGGTTCGAACACTCCAACAACGATACATGCGCTACGTTGTTTCTCTGGACTGCCACTTTTTACACTGAACTCCATGCGTACTCCTACATCCTGAAGACAAATAGAACTAAATGTTAGATAATGCGCTCTTAGTGGTTGAATCCGAGTTTGGATCTACTTTTAATTGAACGCCCAACAGTTAGTGAAAATTTTAAAAATAAAAGGTTCAACGGGAAATTATAGTGATTCAATCAAAAAAACAAGTTTTGTATAGGTAATTTCAGCGTGATTATTGTTAGATATTTGATCCGCGAGACACTCAAGAGCCAATTTGCGATCTTTTTCGTACTGTTTCTCGTGTTTCTTAGCCAACGATTTATTCGCGTTTTGGCTGAAGCTTCCGATGGTGACATTCCAGCACGAATGATCTTATCTATTGTAAGTTTAAATATGCCCGCAATGGGGTTATTAATGCTGCCTTTGAGTTTGTATATCGGCATCTTACTGACTTTTGGGCGTTTGTACGCAGAAAGCGAAATTACGGTGATGAATGCCACTGGCATCGGCAATAAATTTTTGATCCGTGCTGCACTCTATTTGGCTTTGATCACTTCAGGTGCTGCAGCATTTAACGCATTCTGGTTGGCGCCTTGGAGCCAAGATAAAGAAGCACAATTAATGGAGCAGCTTGCAGCAGAAAATAGCGTTGATTTGCTACAGAAAGGACAATTTCAACGCACACCGGATGGTTCCTCGGTGGTTTTCATCGAAAATATTGAAAACAAAAAACTGCATAATGTGTTTGTTGCGCAGCTTGCACCAAAGGATTCGATACTCCCGAGTGTGATGTTCTCTAATTCTGGTGATGTTAAAGAGCTCAGTGATGGCCGTCAGATGATCACCATGTATGACGGGATTCGCTATGAAGGCGTGCCAACACGCGTTGATTATATGATCACAAAATTTGACGAATACGAAGGTTTAATTGGCCAGCGTGAAGTTAAACCCAAAGGACGCGATTGGGAGGCGTTACCGACATCCAATCTGCTTTCCAACCCGGATCGAAGAGCGAAAGCTGAGTTGCAATGGCGAATTTCTCTGGTGATTTGTATTCCGTTACTCACCATGCTGGTGGTCCCTTTGTCGGCGGTTAACCCTCGGCAAGGACGCTTTGCGAAAATGGGACCTGCAATCTTAATTTATTTGGCCTATTTTATGGCCATCAGCGCAACCAAGTCCGCCATTGAGGATGGCTCACTTGCTACGGTGATCGGTATGTGGCCAATCAATGCTGCGTTACTTTTGGCGGCGATTTCAGTGAATATCATGGACAGTGTGCCAGTGCGGCGCTTCAAAGATAAACTAAGACTAAAGAAGGCAGCATAACGCGTGTTTAAGATTTTAGATTTATACGTCGGCCGTACTATTGTTGCGACAACCTCGCTAGTGCTGGCGACCTTTGTTGGTTTGTCCGGCATTATCAAATATGTTGAGCAATTGAGAAAAGTCGGGGAAGGAAGCTACGATTTACTGCAAGCTTTACTGTTTGTGGTGTTGAGCATTCCTCGTGATATCGAGATGTTTTTTCCTATGGCCGCCTTACTCGGTGCGTTGATTGGGTTAGGTATGTTGGCATCAAGTTCTGAGCTCGTTGTCATGCAAGCTGCGGGGTTTTCTAAGCTTAATATCGGTATGTCGGTATTAAAAACCGCAGTGCCATTAATGATCATTGTCACCTTACTTGGCCAATGGGGAGCACCCCAAGCGCAGAAGATGGCGCGAGATCTGCGAGCTTTTTCTCTCTCTGGCGGTAGTATTGTTTCAGTGCGCAGCGGTGTGTGGGCGCGCGATGTGAATGATTTTATCTTTATTGGTAAAATTGATGACAACAAACTCTATGGCTTAAATATGTGGCGCTTTGATAACAATAAGAGTTTGCAAAACATCCTTTTTGCCGAAGAGGTGGATTACGATAAAGACAATCAATGGGTAATGAAAAATGTTCAAATCACCGACATGCGCGATGATGTATTGATAACAAAGCAAACATTACCTGAATACCTTTGGACGACCTCATTAGCTCCAGACAAACTGGCGGTTGTCACGGTCAAGCCTGAAGAGTTGTCACTGAGTGGCTTGTATGATTATGTCAGCTATTTAAAAACGTCGGAGCAAGATGCTTCACGGTACGATCTGGCGTTGTGGCGTAAAATTACTCAACCTTTTTCTATTGCTGTGATGATGCTAATGGCACTGTCGTTTATTTTTGGGCCATTGCGCAGCGTTACTATGGGCGCAAGGATTTTGTCAGGCGTGATTGCAGGCTTTACATTTTATATTTCCAGTGAGTTTTTCGGCCCACTGAGTCTTGTTTATGGTATCCCACCAGTGTTTGGTGCCGTCGCACCAAGTTTGGTGTTTCTCAGCGTTGCCGTAATGTTGTTAAGACGAAAACTCTAAAAATGACAGGTAAGAACTATCAACAAAAAGGAAGGGCAAACCTTCCTAATGCCGATCAGTTAAGACTTTAATCGGCAGATCAGTTGAATGATCCTACCTTTATGTAAAAATCCGATAGACCTTGTTTATCGGATTTTTTTATGCACGTCTCTCAAGCCCTCGATATCATCAACAGTTATAAACCCAATCAAGTTGAAACACTCGCAGACCTCTTGCCCATTGAGCTCATCAATAGTGCTTATGAGCTTACTGATACCGTTACTCTAAGAAAACGAAAGCTCACTTTAGAGTCGATGGCATGGTTACTGGTTGGCATGGCTATCTATAATGATAAATCCATGGCTGACATTGTAAACATGCTCGATATTGTTGACCGCACAGGTAAGCCATTTGTTGCTCCAAGTGCATTAACACAGCGAAGAAAAAACCTTGGTGAGTCAGCCGCTAAAGCGCTCTTTGACTGTACGCAAAGTCATTGGTTCAAACAGGCTAACTTACCAAACTGGAACGGACTTACGTTACTGGGTGTTGATGGGGTTTTATGGCGAACAGAAGACTCGAAAAACAATGCTGAAGCGTTTGCTAAGCCCACTAATCGGGATGGTAAAGAAACACAGTATCCACAGGTGCGCATGGTCTGTCAGATGGAGCTGAGCAGCCATTTAATCACAGGCAGTGCTTTTGACTGTTATACCGTCAATGAAATGAAGCTGGCAGAGCAGCTTATCGAAACGACCCCCGATAACAGCTTAACGCTCTTCGACAAAGGCTTTTACTCCCTAGGTTTACTTCAAGCATGGAGCTCGCACGGCATCAATCGCCATTGGCTTATCCCGATGAAAAAAGGGCTGATTTATGAAGTTGTTCATTCTTTTGGCCGACAAGATAAACTGATAAAACTAAAGAGTAATCCGCAAGCGCGTAAGAAATGGCCAGAGCTAGAAGAAGAGGTTGTGGTACGTTTAATCACGAGAGTCAAAGAGGGGAAGCAATACGATGTTCTCACCTCAATGGTTGACCCTATGCTTTATCCCAAATCAGATATAGTCGGTTTATATGAATACCGTTGGGAAATTGAACTGGGGTACCGAGAGCAAAAACAATACATGCTTGGTAACCGCCTTACACTGCGAAGCCGACTCCCAGAGCTCGTGAGACAAGAGCTCTGGGGAATACTACTGACATACAACTTAGTCAGATATCAAATGGTGCAGATGTGTAATACGTTGAATGGAGACTACTTGCCATACCAACTTAGCTTCAATGGAGCGTTAGCCCACATCATGCGCCTAATAGTGGGGCTTCCCTACTCGTCACCGGGAGCCATACCGAGGCAACTCCAAAACTTCTATGCAATGAGTGGGAGCTTAATACTTGAGCCAAGGCGAGAAAGAGCCTTCCCTAGAGTCGTGAAGAAAAAGCCAAGCCGATACCCTAGAAAATACAATGCCGCTCACCTTAAGTGAACGGCATTAGGGCAAACCTTCCTTTTTGTTATTCCGGCTCAATTAACTTTAGGAAGTACCACTACTTTAGTTTTGGCCCAAATATCTTGGAACCCTCTTTTTTGCTGATCAAAGGGTACGGTGAGGTTTGCCAAGCCAAAGCCTGAGGTGAACAAACGTATTAAAGCTTGCGTGGCGCTGATTGAATTTCCATCTTGTTCGTTAATTATCAAAAGTCGCCAAGCACGCATCCCTAATGTCTGGCCTGCTCTTGTCCAGAAAAAGACGAAGAAGTAGACCCAGACAGCGGCAAGGTAAAATGTGTAAACATAGCTCCAAATGGTATGACGAGTGAGAAGGTCGCTGACATCTGCATACGAGCCATAGCTCATCACATTCAACGCAACGAGAGCTTCTAATATAGCAACGACAACACCAGCAGCCATCATCTCAAGAGCAATGATGATTAATGCATCGTAAATGAGCGCACCAAATCGGCGTAGTAATCCGGCAGGCGGTAGAGAAATAGAGTTACTCATCATATCTAAACATCTTTTGTATTCGCGAAATTGCAGCAGCATATAGCCTCGAAGAGGATCTGAAAAGAGAAGAGACGCACAGCTTGAAGGTTTGTGGCGAAAATATCGGCAAACGATTTGTATTTCAATATTTTGTTATTGCGCCAATAACTTTCTTACGTATAATGCCAACCATCAAAGGGCAATGCCCAAGATGCCGGTGTGGTGAAATTGGTAGACACGACGGATTCAAAATCCGTTTCCTTCGGGAGTGGCGGTTCAAGTCCGCCCACCGGTACCATAATTTAAACAACAAAGCCTCGACGAAAGTCGGGGCTTTGTTGTTTTTGTCCTCGAAATAATAGTCCACTATCTTAGGTAAATGGGACTCTTTTGATAGCCTTCACATACTTCTATATTGAACAGCGCACATTTCTCGCTTCTAGCCATACACATTTATATCAACACTACTAATATGTAGTTGATGAACTTTTGAGTGGCTTCTTTTAAACTCATTAACTACTTAGTACTTAAGGTGTTATATAAATTGTGGCAAGCATAAAAATCACAGTAGATAGATTGCAGCCTGGCCTGCACATTAAGTTGCCCGTAAAGTGGAACGAACACCCCTTTCTTTTTAATAGCTTCAAGATTAAATCCCAAGAACAGATTCAATTGATAAAACACTTGGGGATTCAACATGTTTATATCAATCCTGCGCAAAGCGATACTCAACCCTTACCTGTCAATACGCAGCCGGAAGCCATAGAAGAATCTTCAGAGATGGAGAGTGAGGCTGAAAAATTGTGGGAAGAGAAGCAGAAACGGATTGAAAAGTTGAACGCATATCGTAGGCGAGTTCTAAACTGTGAAAAAGAGTTTGAGCGTTCTCTATCCCGTATGCGTGCGGTAATGAACAAGATACGCAATCGGCCAGAGGATGCGATAGATGAAGCTTCAATTTTGGTTGAAGATATCGTCGATAAGCTACTGAGTGAAGATAGCGTTACGCTGCATTTAATGAATGGCAAAAGTGAGTTTGAAGACATCTACTTTCATTCACTCAACGTTTCGGTCATTGCAATGATGATAGGAAAAGCGAAAGGGTATGATGCTCAAAAAATCAAAGAACTTGCTTTTGCTGCGCTGTTTCATGATATAGGCAAAATTAAGGTTCCCACCGCGATTGTTAGAAAGAAAACAACACTGACAGAGCCCGAACAAAATTATCTCAAATTACATACTAAGTATGGTTTGGATATTGCGAGTCATATCGATAGCTTTCCAGAAAGTGCAAAGAGAGTAATAGAACAGCATCATGAACTTAATGACGGCAGTGGGTATCCGCTTGGTTTAAAGGAAGCGGCTATTGATGAGCTTTCACAGGTCATTACGGTCGCGAATGTATTTGATAATTTGTGTCATCCCAATATCGTTGCAGAGCAGAAGATTCCTTATATTGCACTTTCCTATATGTATAAGCATTGTAATCACTTATATAGTAACGAAAACTTAAACGTATTGGTTAAATTTATGGGCGTTTTCCCTCCAGGAACCGTTGTTCAGCTTTCTAACAATATGGTTGGGTTAGTCATCTCCGTAAACGCTAGCCACTTACTCTATCCTAATGTATTGATTTACGACCCTTCGGTTCCGCGAACCCAAGCGCCCATTATTGATTTAGCTGATCGAGATTTAAAAATTGTTAATGCCATTCTTCCGCATAAACTTCCGGATAAAATCCGAGACTATCTTAACCCACGCTCTAGAATCTCTTATTTCTTCGATAGTGATGAGTAATATGCTTCTTTGTACTGCCTCAGTGCGAGCTTTCATTGACGAAGAAAAGCACGCAATATGAAGTGTGTCACCTCAATGCTCTGGTGATAGCAAGGAGATTTAGAGGGGGAAATAGGTCGCTAATTAATCGATATTTAACGCTTTGGTGTCTTTTTGTTCACTTGAGCTATCAGAAGGTACTTTTTTCTAAAAACCGCTTGCACTCATCTTCGTTCTCCCTATAATGCCGCCTCACTGACACGGCACAGCCAGTAAGGGTTCAAGCCCAATTAGCCAGCCAATCAGTAGGTCAAATCGGTAAGACGAAATAATGT
>NZ_CAWPKR010000017.1:0-10417 GCF_963888765.1 Vibrio sp. B7 | reverse complement strand
ATCTTCGAATACATCGAGGTATTTTACAATCGCAAAAGAAGACACTCAGCGTTGGGGCATGTCAGCCCAGTTGAGTACGAAAGTATGTAGTTATGTACTGTCTACTTTTTGTGGGGTACACCAACCGCAATCAGTCATCTAACCTTTTCATGGCTTTACGGTAAACATCGCTACGTTCGCGCTTTCCAACTGCTAGGACGGTTACAATGATTACATCGTCTTCAACTTTGTAGACGAGACGGTAGCCTGATTGACGCAACTTAATTTTATACATGTTGTCAGCTCCAGAAAGTTTTGAAGCCGGAACATGTGGGTTATCTAAGCGCTCGATTAGCTTTTTCTTAAATTGTTGTTGCAGAGTAGAACCAAGCTTTTTCCACTCTTTGAGTGCGCTCTTTTTAAAGTCGAGTTTATAGGTCATCAATATTTACCGAAATGCTCTCTTCAGATTCACGCTCTTTAGCGATAGCGAGTAGTTCAAGATCTTCGAGTCTGTCCATCATCATTTCGTACGCTTCGGCAGGTACGCAATAAAATGCTGGTTCATTTCGGTTTAATACAGCAACAGGTTCGCCGTAAGCACTAGTTGCAACTTTCATAGGGTTAGCTTTCAACTCAGTAATGCTTGCAGCAACATCGGCTAAAATTCTAGTGGTCATATAATCGGTCTCTTAAGTGGTCTTTATGTTGGTCATTTTAGCCTCAACCAAGCGGTATAACAAGTTGCTTAAGAGTGATTCGCAACGCGTGGCATTTTTACTATGCGTCGGTTTATGTGTTTAAGGTATTATGCGGAGGCTAAGGTATTGCGTTGCTCACACCTTAGCAAGGCGTTATGCTAGTGTACGCCGAATTCTTTACTATGATTTCATTAATAAAGACTACTGCGGAAATGTGATAGGATTTTTGTTATGGAAGATAGGAAAATGAGTGAGGTCGAAGAGCCCAAGTCACCGTGTATTAAACAGTGCTGTTTAGATGAAATGGATATTTGTTTGGGATGTTTCAGATCGTTGAATGAAATTATTGATTGGCATTCTTCAACGATAATTGAAAAGAACAAGATTCTTATTGCATGCCGTCAAAGAAGGGAGTTGTCTCAAAAATCGAGGTTTTAGTTTTCTCTAAAAGTATTACTAGTGATAATTTTGTCTAAATTCGTTGAGAATTTGTTAGAAAATGAGCATATAAAAACGGCCCTTGACGTTGTGAGCCGCTGATATTTAGTAATGCAAGGCTAGTGCTCAGGTGTTTCTAGCAGCTTAATGGCACTTTCAACTGCATTATTGATCGCTTGGTCATTTTCAAGTTTTCCTGAACTTGCTGGCCCAAGGGCTCTAGAGTATAGAGCTAATTGTTTGTCCAAAGGCAAGCCCAACTGTTCATACAGATTTTCGCGAATTTTTGCATGTTGTTCAGGGTCTTGGTTTGCAAGGCTAATAAGAGTTTCATAAATAAGAGCTTTCATATCATGTCCATTTTATTATAGTTAACTTAGTGCGTATGGATTATAGCTGAGCCCTTAATGTAAATCTTGTGCAACAATCACATAACAAACGGCTCAAGAGGGATTGTCAACGCTTGGCGACTTTAGTGCAAAATTGAAGTTCAGTGTTTACAGTGGGTTTTTGAGTTAGGCGGTACGTTGTTAAACACCGCTGTACTTCAAGTAGGAAGAGAATATAACAATCTAGAGTTACGGATGTGATGAAAATTACCATTTTTCTTTATTCACGCTCTTTTTGAACTGAGTCGCTAAAAACGTTAGCAATACGTTAAAAGCTGTCAATATTTTTCTAGTCTGCTAGAATCGCGTTGTTTATATTTTAACCTTTAATTTTAAACACTTATCGAGGTTTTACATGGAGCTTGGATTAATCATCGTTTTTATCGTGGCTGCAGCGGTCATGGTTAAGAAAGAGATGTCAGAAAATAAGAAATAGACTCACTCATTGATAACTTTTCTACCCCTTTTTAAATGAATGTGTCTCAAAGCCAGTATTAAACTGGCTTTGTTATTTCTACGATTTTTGGTTCCAAACCAGTCCCCCTTGTCTATTTTCCATCCCGTCAGAGATACCATAGCGATGATAAATAAGGCATACTCGTTATTGCATATTCACTGCAATTTCACCAAAGGATGTCCATTTTGCAAAGTCCAATTACCTTAGAAGCGCTTCATATTTTAGATGCGATTGATAGACGAGGCAGCTTTGCTGCGGCGGCAAATGAGCTAAGCCGTGCACCATCATCGCTGAGTTATCAGATCCAAAAATTGGAACAAGATTTAGACATCACTATTTTTGACCGTTCAGGGCATAAAGCGACGTTTACTGAAGCCGGCTTGCTCATTCTTGAGCGGGGTAGAGCCATTTTATCGGCGACAGAAAAATTGGTGAATGACGCAACCTTGTTAGCGAATGGTTGGGAACTGGATTTGACGGTCGCATTTGACGGTATTATCCCTATTCATAATTTTTTCCCAATGGTTGAAGCGTTAGGTAATGTCAGTAAAACACGAATCCGTCTTCAAGAAGAAATTTTAGCGGGGTGTTGGGAGTCACTTTCAACCGAACGAGCCGATTTGCTGATTTGCCCACGTATCGATACGTTACCACAAGATGTAAAAGCAGAAACCATAGGAACTATGTCAATGGTTTGGGTAGCGGCCAGCTCGCATTACGTACACAAACGAAGCGGTGCATTTGATGAAGAAGCAAGGCAAAAGTATCGAGTGATTGCGATTGCCGATACCGCGCGTGACCAGCCTGCAATGAGCGTGAATATTTTGCAAAAACAGCCGCGCCTGACGGTAACTAATTTCAGCGCAAAATGTGCCGCGTTAGTGGAAGGGTTAGGTATTGGCACATTACCGAAACAGATAGCAGAGCCACTGATCGCCTCAGGTAAACTGAAAGCAATCAGCGGATCTGAAGATAAATCGATGCAGATCATTATGGCATGGCGGCGTAATAAAATGGGCGAAGCAAAGTCGTGGTGTGTGCAATACCTCAAGAAAAACTGGGTGCTAAGTTAAAATTTTGGGCGGATCGCAGTGATCAAATCTGATCGCTACGGCTTTATTCTGGTTTATTTAAGATCAGAACCATATCTGCCGTCCCATCTTCGAAATGCACTTCAATCTCAAAACCTAATTTTTGCGCTAGCGTCAACATGCCTCGGTTGGTTGGCATGGTCATGCCGGAAATTTGTAAGGTTCCTTTCAAGCGACAATAGTCGATGATTTTTTGCAGCAAGATTTTACCTAAACCTTTTCCTTTTAAATCCGAACGGATCAAGATGGCGAACTCAGCATCGCTATTCTCAGGGTTAATGAGTGCTCGCGAAACGCCAATAATACTCTCTTGATCATTGGTATGATCCACTGCGACAAAAGCCATTTCTCGGTCATAGTCAATTTGAGTAAAATTGGCTAAGGCTTCATGGTTAAACTCGCCGACATCCGAAAAAAAGCGTTTGTACAAATCTTCTTTTGATACGTTACGGATAAACTCTGCATGATGCGGCTCATCTTCGGGCAAGATTGGGCGTAAGGTAATGGCCGAATTGTCCTTTAGGATCACACTTTCTTCAAACTCACTTGGATAGGGGCGGATAGCTAATCTACTTTGTCCGTCACCTTGGTAATCTTTTAGGACTAAGTTGGCATCCAATATGGTGAATTGATTGCCATTGGCTAAAACCGGGTGAATATCTAATTCATCTATTTGTGGACATTCAATAATCATCTGCGAGATACGAACTAAAAACTCAGATAACCCATCAATATTCATTGGCTCTGGTAGTTTTTGCAGCCGAATTTTTCCGCTGCGTATTGCTCTGACAATCAGATAACGAGCGAGCGTCATATTCAGTGGGGGTAGTGCGGCGGCGGCATCGATTGATTCATCCCATTCTGAACCACCTTGTCCCAGTAAAATGACCGGGCCAAAGGTTGTATCAGTAATCACTTTGATCCTGAGCTCTTCGCCGCCAGCGAGCTTTGCCATTGCCTGAACCAATAACCCATGAACATTAGCGGAAGGATACGAGATCTGCGTGCGATCCAATATCGCTTGTGCTGCGCTTGCCACTTCGTGGCGGTTGCGTAGATTGAGCATCACGCCTTGCACATCTGATTTATGCGTAATATCGGGCGAACGCAATTTCACCACGACTGGGTAACCAATTTGCTCGGCAATATGTACCGCTTCACTGGCATCAGAAGCTATCCAAGTTGGTAATACGTTAAAATTAAAATATTTAAATAACTTACCTATTTGGTGCGTATCAAGGTGACGGGTAGGGTGTATGCCTAGTTGCTCCGCTATCCATTGCTGCGCGCTGTGTATTTCTGATACATGGACGGGTTCTGCGGTTGTCGGCGTTTCCATTAGTTGTTTTTGATTTCGACGGTACTCGACTAAGTGCATGAATGCCACCACTGCACTTTCTGGCGTTCGATAGGTTGGGATGCCCGCTTGGGTAAATATTTGTCTAGCCGGGCGCGCGGTAAGTTCTCCTGACCAATTGGTTAGGATGTTAAAACGTTTATGGCGAGGGTGCGCTTTAATGGCGTCGACCACCGCTTGAGCGGTTTGTTCAGACTGCGCAATCGCAGATGGGCTGTGCATAATGAGAATGGCATCGGTTTTATCACTATCTAGCAGCACATTTAGTGTATTAACGTAGCGAGTATGATCCGCATCACCCACCATATCGACCGGATTACTGTGAGACCAACTTTTAGGCAGGAACTGATTTAGTTTTTGATAAGTAGACTCTTCAAGATCGGCAAGTTTTCCGCCTCGATCTAACAAGGTATCGACGGCCATAATAGCTGGCCCGCCACCATTGGTAATAATAGCAAGACGTTCACCTCGCAATGGAACGGAGTGAGTGAGTGTTTCAACAGCGGCAAAGAGTTCATGGGTATTATTCACCCGTAACATACCCGTGCGTTGAATTGCGGAGTCATAAATAATGTCGAGTGTATTGTCTCCACCAGTATGTGCTTGCGCCGCTTTACGTCCAGCAAGCGTTCTTCCTCCTTTTAATACTAAGATTCGCCGGTTACGTGACGCGGCACGCGCTGCCGACATAAAACGGCGAGCATCCTTAATCGTATCAACATAAAGCAAAATGGCTTGGGTGTGTCTATCCGTGCTCAGGCAATCAAGTAAGTCAGAGAAATCGATGTCGCTGGCATTACCAAGAGAAATAAATGCTGAAAATCCGATCTCTTTGTCATTTGCCCAATCTAAAATCGTGGTACAAACCGCTGCAGATTGTGAAATAAAGGCAATGTTACCTTTTAAGGCTGTGACAGGAGAAAACGAAGCGTTGAAATTTAACCAAGGTAGGATCAGCCCTAAGCTATTGGGACCCAAAATGCGCATTCCTGCCGATTTTGCAATTCTAGAACATTGGGCTTGGATTTCGACTCCTTGAGCATCTTCAGTATACATATCAGATGAAAGTACGATGACGGAGCTGATGCCTTTATCTGCCAATTGCTTAAATAAGGTGACGTTGCGTGTTGCGTGCGTGCATAAAATCGCAATATCAGGGACGATAGGCAGAGATTCGATACTTTTGTAGGCCAATACGCCACAGACGGATGGATAATAAGGCGTGACAGGCATAATCGCACCATCGAAGCCTCCTTGAAGTAGGTTCTTCATCACAATATTGCCAGCACGAAGCGAGCGTACTGATGCACCAACAACCGCGATCGATTTTGGTTTCAGGAATGGATTTAAATTGTTCATGTTGATGAACCTTTCACTCACGAATTACCGTTAGCTTAGCGAACAAATGCTATCCTTGTTCACTATATTGGTTTGATTGTGATCATTACGTCGTGAGACAACTGCGACTTTGTGCCATAAATCACAGTACAAAGGTATATAATCACAAAGCGAGCTTGATTCTGAGCGTCGCTATCGGCATGATTTATAGTAATTTCTACTTAAGGCGTTGAACAATTCATGAAAAAAATCACAATTGTCGGTTTATCAGTGCTTCTGGCTGCCTGTGCATCTGATACATACATTACCGATGTCACCTCTGAAAGCCATCGTGAAGAGTACAAAGTTGCTCCGGTTCAGCAACCAGTAGTCGCTCAAGAAGGCATGGCTACTGGAATTTCTGAGAGCAATGTCGAAACGAATGTGGTGAAGATGTCTCCTAACGATACAGAGAAAAAAGTCGTTAAGATGAGCCCTCAAAGCAAAGCCGCAGTAGCGCTCATTCCACCGACAGCTAAACAGACGGCAATGAATCCGCGTTTTGGCTACACCATTCAGGTCGTTGCTGTTGGATCACAGAATAAAGTTGATCAGTTTGCCAGTAAACTGCCCAATTCTGACGGCCAACCTATTTGGGAAAATTATAAAGTAGTGAATGGAACCAAGTGGTACACCGTACTTTATGGTGACTACGCAACTCGTGCCGATGCTGTTGAAGCAATTAAAACACTGCCAACCGAGTTTCAAGCAATGAAACCTTTTGCCAAAAGTATTGATACCATCAAAAATTCGGAATTTCCGACACTCAATAAGTTGAACTGATTCTGGATTTTATCGCGAATAAATGATCAAAGGGGCTTATGCCCCTTTATTGCTTATAACTTAGCCTGTTACAACAGTAAAAAGGTTTTCCTTGGCTAAAACCGTGTAACTTCACACTGAATTGATTATCATGCTTTATAGTTTATTCGTCAGCAGCATGGACAGATTTTAATGACTCAAACAACAATCCTATTATTATGTGGTGGCGGTTCGTCAGAACATGAAGTTTCACTTGTGTCAGCCAACTATTTACAAGCACAACTTGAAAAAACAGAAGGTTTTCAAGTTATTCGCGTCGAAATGCGACCCGATGGTTGGTACAGTGAAAAGGGCGATCTGAGTTTCTTAGACACGAATGCTGCAACGTTGAATACCAATGGTGTTGCCGTCAATATCGATTTTGTGGTTCCTTGCATTCATGGTTATCCAGGGGAAACGGGCGACATTCAATCGATGCTCGAGCTGGCTGGCATCCCATATTTAGGTTGTGGTCCAGAAGCCAGTGCTAACAGCTTTAATAAAATTACATCTAAGCTTTGGTACGATGCGCTGGGTATTCCTAATACACCTTATCTTTTTCTTTCAGAAAATAATGCACAAGCGCATCAGCAGTGTAAGCAAGCTCTGGAAAAATGGGGAAGTGTGTTTATTAAAGCGGCGAGGCAAGGTTCATCTGTTGGTTGTTACAAAGTCACCGAGGTTTCACAGCTCAACAGCGCAATCGATGCGGCTTTTAGCTACTCGGAACAAGTTCTGGTTGAAAAAGCAGTGAAACCTAGGGAATTAGAAGTTGCCGCTTATCAGCTTGATGGTGTTTTATATCTTTCTAAGCCGGGTGAGATCATCGCACCAGAAGACGCATTTTATACTTATGAAGAAAAATACAGTGCGACTAGCCATTCGATGACTGAAGTGCAAGCTCAGAATTTAACCAGAGATCAATTAGAAATGATAAGTGATTGT
The DNA here is from genome assembly GCF_963888765.1 of Vibrio sp. B7. Classification (NCBI taxonomy): domain Bacteria; kingdom Pseudomonadati; phylum Pseudomonadota; class Gammaproteobacteria; order Vibrionales; family Vibrionaceae; genus Vibrio; species Vibrio sp. B7. The sequence goes on along the minus strand of NZ_CAWPKR010000017.1, from coordinate 2,882 downwards.
GCTGCTAGGGTTTTTACCCACATGAAGCTTAGGCACCTTGCACGTATTGATTTCTTTTTAACCCCAGAGGGAAACATTTATCTTAATGAAGTTAACACCTTCCCAGGCATGACTCCCATTTCAATGTTTCCTAAAATGTTAGAGCATAATGGGCATAGGTTTCATGAATTTCTAGCTAATTGCGTGACAACGTCACTCAATCAAAAGGTTTAATGACCTTAAATTTCATCTGTTCACTTTCTGCAATGTCGAGCTTACCAATGTATTGAGCTGGCATTGCAGGGCTTAACCATCGTCCAAATTGCTGAATATCTTGAGTTTTATAACCTTGTTTCGCCAGTTCTTGAGCCGCACCAACACGGGTTGATTGGCCTGAAAACCTCAATTCAAATATGCCTAAACGTTGCCCTGCATGACGTAAGATACGGAAAATAGACGCATCATTTAAAGATCTATTTGAAATATTGCCATGGCGATCGATTGAACAAAACACAATGTTCGACTCTTTATTGAGTAATTGTAGCCACTTTTTAAGTGCAAGAGAGGCCGATTCAGAAAGATAATAATCGACATTTCCCACGATGATCTTCATTTGCCCATCCACAGTTAAGGCTTGGCCTATACTTAGTTTTTTAAGCTCACTTCGTTTCAAAGCACACTCAAACATCACATAATAGATGGCAAGATCGCGGATATCCTTTTTGTGAGATGAATGAATAAGTTGTATATCTAGTGCTAATAAATGTTTTTTCGTTAACGGTGTCGCTTGCTTAGCATCATCACCTTTCTCTCCTTTAAGACGAAACAAAGAAAGTTGAGTGAGTCGGTTTTGCGTGGGGTCTTTCATCGAAAGTAGGTGATGGATGATACCAATGGTGACCATGTAACGCCTGATAGTCGCGTATTTTCTCACACGAGCTTCCGTTTCGATAAATTGCCTAACAGCTGTTGTTGAGCCAGGAAGAGGAGTAACACATCTTATTTTGCAAAATGTAACAAAATGATTCCAATCTTTAGTCATGGCCAAAGCGGAGTTCTTCGAATATTGCCAATGTGTCAAATGTTGAAATTGTTCAAAGCAAACTGTGTCGGAAAATTCGGTAACCTTTTGTTTTAAAATCATAGGATCTGTGATGAGAGGGATGTTTTTTTTCATCTTGATGCACTATAACAATATGGTTTATCGATAAATATACTTGATAACGGTGAAGATACAATTATTATTTAACTAACCTATAATTAAAAAGACCAATAACATATGGCTATAGCGACGTATCGAGGATTTACCCTTACATCTGCGCCTAACTCTACAGATATATGGCAAGTTAAGATCAAAAACCATGTTTTGACTGGTAACCTTGCGGCAGTTAAAAAAAGCATAGACTGGTGGTGTGATACTGCCTCTATCATTGATCCTAGAGAGTTCAGTGCGGTAGGTAAGAAGAGAGAAGCTCCAAATGGTAAACAAGAGCAATTTGGCGGCTTTACACTGAAGAATGATACAGGTGAGCTCAATGGGTGGTATTGCTTTTTCAATGGTCGCTTAATCAAAGGTTCAAAAGTGGCTATTCAAAAACATATCGAAGCTTATTTGCTTGCAAAACAGAAAGCAGAACAATTAAAGAAGTAAATGATTTATGACACTTGTATATTCTACGGATTTAGGCCGTATCAAAGCTGAGCCTGAAGTTATAGAACGCCCTAAAGGTGATGGAGTGGTTAGAATCCATCGTCAAACAAAAGGGCGAAAAGGGAAAGGCGTGAGTATCGTGACCGGCTTGGATTTAGATGATACAGCACTAAAGCTATTCGCGGCAGAACTCAAGAAAAGTTGTGGGTGTGGCGGCTCAGTAAAAGATGGTGAAATAGAGATCCAGGGTGATGCTCGAGACAAAATTAAAGCTTATTTAGAAAAGAAAGGTTTCAGAGTTAAACTAGCCGGAAATTAACGTATTAATAACTAGAATGAAATCTTCGATTATCAGACTAGTTATTAGGTATTTTATGGTAAATACTGATTATGTTTAATGACTACATCCCTAGAAAGCGCACAAAGGTATGGCGCTTTCATTTTGCTATCATTAATTTAACATAAGATATATAATGCGCACTGTAATATGGCTTCCGTTTTGGTGCTAACCATTAGCGCCAATGCTCCGCAACCCATTGATATTGTTCTTAATCCTAGCCCGTTGTGCTTTTTTGCTATGTGTTCCCATAGCTGTTTTATTCTTGGGTTTTCGTTCCTGTCTGCATGACATCCGAGCAATGCCAGCTCTGGGTCTATTCCTGCTTGTTCCGCTAAAAAAACTGCTTCTTCATCAGATATATAGCGTGCACCTCTGCGCATTTCACCGATTCTTGACGCTTGTACATTCAAATCATGGGCAATCTGTTTGTCTTGTACATAGTTTTGAGCCTTTTTATAGGCATCTAACAGCTGACTCTGGTACATGGCAATCCCTCCGTTTTGATCATTCTAGCTCATTTCTTCCGATTCTTCGTATCTTGAACTTCCGGATAAACGGATTTAATCTTCCGTTAAATCGGAATTTACATTAGGTCGCTCCCTAAGCTTCTGGGGTGGCCGCTCAAACAACTTTAGGGCGTTGTCGGTTTTGTGTTGGTTGGGGCTTAATCATGGCTGCTGAAAAAATCTACTACGACTTAATGCCTGACAACTCCGTATCTGTCTACATTTCCGGCGAATGGGATTATTTCAGCTCTTACACTGGCCTTGTTAACTATCTCAACGCTCAAGGCTTGTATTACAAGCTGGTTGATATCACCAACACCACACTGACCGAGCGTCTGGCTATCATGGGGATTGAATCATGAAATTCGCCTGTATGGACTGTGGTACTAACTACGAATCTCCGGTT
>NZ_CAWPKR010000016.1:0-11703 GCF_963888765.1 Vibrio sp. B7 | reverse complement strand
GTGCTGCTTCTAACTTAAATTCTGCGCTAAATAGTCGTCTTGTACGTTTTGTCATAGTGTCACCTGTTAACTTATGAGGTGATGATATCACCTCTAACTAAGTGACCAAATTCACTATGCCACTACATAGAGACTTTGAGTCTGAGACACCGAATCAGAAGTGGGTCACGGACATCACGTATATCTGGGTGAAGAGCCGCTGGCTCTTCTTAGCAACAGTGATGGACTTGCATTCAAGGCGTATCGTGGGTTGGTCACTAGGGATAACGATGACGGTTGAGCTCATCACCAATGCCCTAAAAATGGCGTTTGAATCACGTAAGCCGCCTAAGGGCGTCATTATTCATTCGGACCGTGGTGTACAATACAGGGCATATAAATATCAAGACTTCATGCGTAAGCATGGAGGTATACCGAGCATGAGTCGACAGGGTAACTGTTGGGATAATGCGGTGATGGAGTCGTTCTACAGTCGACTCAAAGTCGAACTGATATACGCAGAAGACTACCAAACTATCGAAGAAGCCCGAATGGGTATCTTCGAATACATCGAGGTATTTTACAATCGCAAAAGAAGACACTCAGCGTTGGGGCATGTCAGCCCAGTTGAGTACGAAAGTATGTAGTTATGTACTGTCTACTTTTTGTGGGGTACACCAACCGTTTTAACTTACGCGCAGAGCATCGTATAGGTTCTAGTTTATAAAAAAACCGTCAGAAGACGGCTTTGGACGTAATTATCGAGGGTTTAAGCACAGCACTTTTTGTACTTTTTTCCGCTTCCGCAAGTGCACGGTTCATTACGGTTTGGTGTTTTGTCATAGGTAATAGTTTTAGGTTTGTTTAATAGCGTATTAAGCTCAACTGTGTTCTCTGGTTGCTTTGAGTCAATAACAATATCAGCCACTATCGAGTGCTCAGAAAGTAATATTTCTATTTCTGCTTTACGAGCCTCGGTTGGGACGACAACATTGATTGGAGCCTCGTCAGTGCCTGCTTTTACATCACGCTTTACGTTGTAGCCTGAAATGACGTGGTTTTGTCTAGCATCGATTCGACCTTTGAAAAATAGTTTGGACATTTGCAACTCACTGATGGATTGTTGTGGTGTAATTTGGCCGCGATTATACGGCACTATGGCAATTGATAAAGAAGTTCCTACATATGCATCGGATCACGGTATAACAAACGGCTCAAGAGGGATTGCCAACGCGTGGCGACTTTAGTGCAAAATTGAAATTCAGGGTTTACAGTGTATTTTTTTGAGTTCGCAGTGCGTTGTCAACCCCTTAGCCGGGCGTTATGCTACCAGTCGAAATCTTCAATAAGGAATACTATGAAACAGAACATTGTCCATATTGCTTTAGTTGTAAAAGATTATGATGAAGCCATTGATTTTTATGTAAACAAACTCAAATTTGAACTTATTGAAGATACTCATCAACCTGAACAAGACAAACGTTGGGTGGTTGTGGCTCCACCAAATTCTCATGGTGTTACGTTGTTACTTGCCAGAGCCTCGAAGCCAGAGCAGCATGATTTCATTGGGAATCAAGCAGGCGGTCGAGTATTCCTGTTCCTAAATACTGATGATTTCTGGCGTGACTTTAAGCATATGAAATCGATTGGTATTAACTTCGTCCGCGAGCCAACAGAAGAAGACTATGGAACGGTAGCAGTGTTTGAAGACTTGTATGGAAACTTGTGGGATCTTCTTCAATTGAATCCAAGCCATCCAATGGCAAAAAGGTAGCATAACAAACGCTTCAAGAGGGACAGCCAACGCGTGGCATTTTTACTATGCGTTGGTTTCGGTGATTACGGTGTTATGCGGTAAGTTGGTAGTAGCGTTGTCTGCCCCTTAAGCGGGCGTTAGCTGAGGTTAAGAAAAACCATAAAATTAAGCGTTTATTTTTCTTAGTTTGAGGCTCTAGCTTTACACCTGAACGTCAGCACTTTTCCGCGTATCTCGCCAGTGGCACTGTTCGTGAAGCGGTTGAACTAACCGAAGTCTGTTTACGGGAAGTGGTGTGTTTGTTTATTTCTTTGGTGTGGCTTCTTTGGTTTTGAAGCTCTTTCGCGCTTAAATGGATTTCGCGCACTTGATTGTTGGCTTCTTCGAAAGAATTCTTTGTAAATTGAAGTCTTAGAAGCTCGTCAGTTTTCCTATTATTTCTTCTTTGCCAAGTACGTTTCGTGGGTTAGGTTTTAGTTTCTCAGTTGTCCGTTTTACTTTGTCGCTTGAAAGCAATAATGTGTTTTAAATTAGGCCGTTGGGTAGAAAATCTCCGGCTAAAGTGCAGCAGCTAACAAACGGCTCAAGAGGGATTGCCAACGCTTGGCGACTTTAGTGCAAAATTGAAGTTCAGTGTTTACGGTGTGTTTTTTGAGTTCGGCGGTGCGTTGCCAACCCCTTAGCCGGGCGTTATGTTTAATCACGTAAAATCAGTTGATTGCATCTTTTCTTTGCTTTATCGGCTTTCTAATTTTGGTTTTGTCGGCAAGTTAACTTCAGTGTTCGCTGTTTTCTGGACTCCAATTCGTGGGCGCTAAAAGTTCAGAGAGTTGCCTCATTAAAGTTCAGTGCGTTTTTGAGTCGAATGAAGCGATCTTAGTTTCAAAGTTTGAGCACCAGTTTTCGGTTTCTCAAGATAAAACTCAATATCAGTGCAATCAAATTTATGAGTTAATTCAGTTTTTTAGCTTCTAGTTTTGGTTTGCAAAGTTAAGTCGAGTTAAGATCTTGGTTTCGTAAAACTTAACCCTTTGTGTCCTAAACATAACAAGGCGTTTAAGAGGGATTCATGCCGCGTGGCATTTTTGGTATGCGCTTGGTTTTGGTGGTGAAAGTGGTCTGCGGAAGCTTGGTTTATGCGGCACTCACCCCTTAACGCAGCGTTATAACGCAAATGGAGTTTCTACGTTGAAAATGGATATATTTATAGTTGATGCATTTACAGATCAACAATTTAAAGGGAACTCAGCTGCGGTCATCCCTGTTGAGAAATGGCCTTCAGATGACCTAATGCAAAATATCGCAGCTGAAAATAACCTATCAGAAACAGCTTATGTCAAAGCGGTAGGCTCTAATCAATACGAGATTCGTTGGTTTTCACCAATGACTGAAATTGACTTTTGTGGGCATGCTACGTTGGCATCTGCTTTCGTATTGTTTAACGAGCTTGGTGTAACACACCAAATCGAGTTCATAACTCGTGAAGTTGGTAACTTAACGGTCATTCTTAATGCGAACAACGAAATCGAAATGACCTTTCCTAACCAAAAACCAGAAGCTGTATCACTTGTTCCCGCACAGCTATTGGTCGGCTTATCGAAACAGCCGGTAGAGGTGCTAAAAAATAGACAAGCATATTTTGCCGTCTATGAGAATGAGCATGATGTTCTTGAAGTGACTTACGTTTCTGAACAACTGAAACAGCTCGCGCCATTGGATGTGGTCGTTACTTCTAAATCTAAAGACTATGACTTCATATCTCGTTACTTTTGGCCTGCGAACGGTGGTGACGAAGATCCTGTGACAGGCTCTATTCATTCTGGGCTAGCTCCTTACTGGGCTGATAAGTTGGGTAAATCAGATTTAGTTGCGTACCAAGCTTCAAGAAGAGGTGGTGTCTTAAAGTGCAGCGTGTCAGGTAAATCAATAGTCATCTCTGGAAAAGGTGTTTTGTATCTTAAAGGGCAGGTTTACGTTTAGTGGAAATCTGCGTTATAACAAACAATTTAAGAGGGATTCCCAACGCTTGGCATTTTTGTATCTACTTCAATTTTAGTGGTTACGGTACAATGCTTTAGGTTGGGTGGTAGCGTTGCTCACCCCTTAATTGGGCGTTATGGCTACCAAATTGAGTTGGTCACGAATGTCGATAAATTGGTTCAAATTGGAGTACTATGCTGCGATTACACTGATTTGAAGAACACGATGACAATTCCAATTAAAAATGTATCTAGTACGGAAATTTCTTGCTCAAACTGTCAGGCTTGTTGCTGTCGTTTAGAGGTCATGATCATTACAGATACAGGTGTGCCAGAGCAACACATTGCTTTCGACCAATGGGGTGGGGAAACCATGCTACGTTTGGCGGATGGTTGGTGCTCAGCTTTAGACCGAGAAACATTCATGTGCACGATTTATGAGAATCGACCTTGGATTTGTCGAGAGTTTGAAATGGGCTCTTATGAATGTCGAGATGAAAGGTCAGATTTACCTTGAAAATTATGTTCGATAAATCAGAGAGTTGTTAGCCATAACAAACGGTTAAAGAGGGACTGCCAACGCGTGGCGGTTTTATTATGCGTTGGTTTTGGTGATTACGGTGTTATGCGGAAAGTTGGTAGTAGCGTTGGCAGCCCCTTAACCGGGCGTTATAAGCTAAAGAGGAATTATGACCAAAATCTATTTCGTATGTGGCTTTATTGGTTCGGGTAAAACTACCTACTCTAAGAAGCTTGCAAATAAACATGGAGCCTTTCGTTTCTCCATCGATGAATGGATGATTCCTTTATATGGTGAACATATGGAGCGTGAAGTCTTCGATAGCCGTTTGACTACGCTTCAAGACTTATTCAAAGACTCTGCTCGCCAGCTTTTTGCTCTTGGTGTCCCAGTTATTTTCGATTTTGGTTTTTGGCGCAAAGCTGACCGAGAAACTTTTACTGGTTGGGCATCAGAGGTGGGTGTTGAGAGTGAAGTTCATTATCTTGATGTTCCCTTCGAAACATGCCAACAAAGGGCACTTTCACGTAATTCAGATTTGGATGGAAAATCGTATGAAATTACACCTGAAATGTTGAAATTGTTCTGGTCTTGGTTTGAAACACCAGCGTCGAATGAAAATGTTGTTTGGGTTCATAGGGATACTCAACCACGCTTATAACAAACGGCTCAAGAGGGATTGCCAACGCTTGGCGACTTTAGTGCAAAATTGAAGTTCAGTGTTTACAGTATGTTTTTTTAGTTCGGCGGTGCGTTGTCAACCCCTTAGCCGGGCGTTATAAGCAAATCCAGCCTCAGAGGATGAAAAATGGAAATTGAGTACAAGGTAAACTATCCAATTACGTCGAAACAGTTCGTGAATTTGCTAAAGAAAACATCACTTGGTGAACGTAGACCACTAGAAAATGAAGCAATCATCAAAGGTATGCTTGAAAACTCAAATCTAATTGTTACTGCATGGATAAACGATCAGCTTGTTGGCGTGGCGCGTTCTGTTACGGATTTTCATTATTGCTGTTACCTATCGGATCTAGCCGTTGATGAAAGCGTTCAATCGAGTGGTATTGGTAAATATCTAATATTGGTAACCAAAGAAGAATTGAATCCAAACTGTAAAGTTATTTTATTATCAGCGCCTCAAGCGCAAGCTTACTATCCAAAAATCGGTTTTGAGCATCATGAAAGCGCATGGGTTTTATCAAGTGCCGAACAATTAAAGCTAATTTAAATCAAGGTGTTATTTTGCTTATAACAAACGGTTCAAGAGGGACTGCCAACGCGTGGCGGTTTTTGTTCAAATCAGCATTTGTGATTACGGTTGTTATTTTAGGTTCAGTGTTTTGCGTTGCCAGCCCCTTAGGCGGGCGTTATGTGTTGAGGTTATTCGTAGCTATTTTTTATTTAAGGGCATAGATTTTGGGAAAAAGTGCAATAGATGACTGGGTTCAGTCGATATCAGATATGATTAAAATATCCGCTAATGTAGGCTCATCTGTATCAAATCATTCAACAATATTAGGTGATGCGAGAGAAAGCTTTATTAGAGATATTTTAGAAAATTTTTTACCTAGCTCAATTGTAATAGGTAGTGGTCAGATAATTGATCAATACGAAGGGCGGTCTAAACAAATTGACATAATTATTTATCGAAGGGATTTTCCTGTTCTTCAAACATTTGGGTCTGCTGATGTTTACTTAATAGAGGGAGTATTGGCAACGATTGAAGTTAAGTCCATGTTGGATAAAGAAAATTTAGAAATGGCCTTGAATAATGCTAAATCTGTTAAAGATTTAAAGCCTAAGTTTGTTCGTCCTTCTCTTTCATTCTCATTAGCTACGTATTTTTTCAAAGATGATGAAGATAGTTTGACTGATGCTGAACGATTCTCATTTATGGAGATGGTTGCTCCTGAGACTTTTATATTTTCGTACAGGGGCCTTAAGTTAGATACAACTAAAAAGCATATTGAAAACTGGTTTATATCTACAGAAGGCGCAAACTCAAATAGCTATTTTTTACCTGAAGCGATTAGCACTTTTGAAGTTGCTGTGGTAAAGGATCTTAACGGAATTGTTATACCAAAGGATGATTGTAATTCGATGGCTATTAAAAATGATGCGTATGCAATTAGATTTATAATAAATAAATTACTAGAACAAGTCATGAGAAAAATTGGTTCTCCAATGTATGCACAATCACATCTTCAATATAATATCCTTGGCTATTCATTATTAGCTGAAGGGATAGATGATAACTGGGAAGGTTTTTTGCCAAATAAATATAAAATCACGGACTTAACTTTATCACCACCACCTTATCTTGAGCAGATTATGGCTAATTATAATAATTAACCAGTCTATTATTGAATTTGCACATAACAAAGCATTTAAGAGTGATTCCCAACGCTTGGCATTTTTCAATCCATCGTTGGGTTTCGTGTTTAAGGCGCTACGGTTAAGTCTTGGTGGTAGCGTTGCTCACATCTTAATGCGGCGTTATGGGCGTTTTTAACTTTGGATACATATGAAGAAAAAAGCAGATAAAACGATAAATCAGAGAGCAGCTCTTAATTCAAGGCGTAATCAAGGTTTAGCGCAAGCTGAAAATAGCGATCCAGAATTTGGTTGTCAGGGAATCATAGGTCAGTTTATAGGGTATTATTTGCGATGTGAGGTGTTTGCAACCAAACTGCAGCATTTTTACCAATCGGACAAAGGTTATAAGCAAACTAGTTTAAATACCAAGGATTTTAAAAGTGCTCTTGACCACTTTGGTATGTACCTTGACGATGACAAAGTAATCAAGATCTTTCAAGGAGGTAACGGTAAGCGTGGGACAAAGAGTGCAAGGCAATTGAGAAACGGATATTTGCACGAGTTGTCTAGCTCCGATAAAGCAGAAATTGAAACTAATGGGCCGTGGCTTGTTGGTGAAATGAAAAAACTTTTGAGGCAGAGAATAAAAACATAACAAACGCTTCAAGAGGGACAGCCAACGCGCGGCATTTTTACTATGCGTTGGTTTTTGTGGTTACGGTGTTATGCGGAAGCTTGGTAGTAGCGTTGTCTGCCCCTTAAGCGGGCGTTATGCAACTCAGGTAAATTTAAGGGTTCAATCTTTTGGGACTTCTCCGGCCATTCGTTTTGTGTTGTCGGCAAATTAGCACTTTCACCCTCAAATTCGTGGTTAACTCAAACCGTAAAACAGGCAAGTTTCTTTGTTTGCCTCAATCAGTTTTTGGCGTTGGCGCGTTGTGAATTTTGCGGGCGCAAAGTGTGGAAAGCGCAAGTTAACCGATGGCTTCTAGCTTGCTGAATGCTTTGCTTGTTGAGTTTATCTGATCCAAAAGCTTGGTTTGTTGCTGAAAGGTGGACTTTGTTTTGGCGGCTCATTTATCACGGCTCTGGCTTGGGTTGGTTCTTGAATCACTCAATCATTGCAATTGTGGCTTTTGATCGAGTAAAGTCAGTTTATCTTATTGAATTTGCATAACAAACGGTTAAAGAGGGACTGCCAACGCGTGGCGGTTTTTGTTCAAATCGGCCTTTGTGATTACGGTTGTTATTTTGAGTTCAGTGTTTTGCGTTGTCAGCCCCTTAACCGGGCGTTAGCAAATTTATTCGACATCTAACTCGCATGGAGGAAAAGTAAGTGGAAATAGATAGAGATTCGATCATTGAATCACATAGGCTGGCAAGCCCGGGTCTTCGTTATCTAGGGCAAATCATTGATGGTGCAATAAGTGCCACAATATTCATTTTCTTTCTTTGGCTCGGTACTTTAATTGGTTTATCCCAAGCTTCATCAAGCTTAATAGCATTTTCGGCGGCTGCTTTATATTTTCTACTTTCTGACGGTTTGCCTAAAGGGCAAAGTCTCGGTAAGAAACTACTAGGGATCTCAGTTATGGATTCGGTTACAGGAAAAAGTTGTAGTTTCCCTCAGTCATTTTTTCGTAACCTTCTGACACCAATAATTGGTATGATCGACGCGGTCTTTATTCTTGGCAAAAGAAGACAGAGGTTAGGTGACAAGCTGGCAAAAACAATCGTTGTAGTAAATTAGCTAACAAACGGCTCAAGAGGGATTGCCAACGCTTGGCGACTTTGGTGCAAAATTGAAGTTCAGCGTTTACAGTGTGTTTTTTGAGTTCGGCGGTGCGTTGTCAACCCCTTAGCCGGGCGTTAGCTGAGGTTAAGAAAAACCATAAAATTAAGCGCTTATTTTTCTTAGTCTGAGGCTCTAGCTTTACATCTGAAAGTCAGCACTTCTCCGCGTATCTCGCCAGTGGCACTGTTCGTGAAGTGCTTGAGCTAACCGAAGTCTGTTTACGGGAAGTGGTGTGTTTGTTTATTTCTTTGGCGTGGCTTCTTTGGTTTTGAAGCTCTTTCGCGCACTTGGTTGTTGGCTACTTCGAAAGGATTCTTTGTAAATTTAAGCTCTAGAAACTCGTCAAGTTTTGCTGTTATTTCTTCTTTGCCAAGTGCGTTTCGTGGATTAGGTTTTAGTTTCTCAGTTGTCCGTTTTACTTTGTCGCTTGAAAACAATAATGTGTTTTAAATTAGGCCGTTGGGTAGCAAATCTCCGGCTAAAGTGCAGCAGCTAACAAACGGCTCAAGAGGGATTGCCAACGCTTGGCGGCTTTGGTGCAAAATTGAAGTTCAGCGTTTACAGTGTGTTTTTTGAGTTCGGCGGTGCGTTGTCAACCCCTTAGCCGGGCGTTATGCATTACATCAAATTCAGCGTTAAAAGGATGAATAATGAGCGTTCAAAAAGTAGTTGTTATTACTGGCGGTAGCCGAGGGATTGGTGCGGCGACGGCAAAGCTTTTTGCTCAAAACGGTTTTTCCGTATGCATAAATTACAAATCTAATGCTGAGGCTGCTAATACTCTCGTTGAAGAAATCAAAGCGTTAGGTGGTCATTGTATTGCGGTTCAAGCTGACGTTTCCAAAGAAGGTGATGTAGTTAAACTGTTTGAAACCGTTGACCAAGAGCTTGGTGTTGTTTCTGTTCTTGTCAACAATGCTGGTATCTTAAAGAAGCAGATGCGCTTAGACGAAATGAGTGCAGAGAGGATTAACTCAATTCTCATAAACAATGTGACAGGTTATTTCTTGTGTTGTCGTGAAGCAGTGAAACGAATGTCAACTCGTCATGGTGGTCTCGGTGGTGTCATAGTTAATGTTTCTTCGGGAGCCGCTCGAACAGGTTCACCGAATGAATACATCGATTATGCAGCGTCAAAAGGTGCAATTGACACGTTAACAAAAGGTCTGTCGTTGGAAGTTGCCGCGGAAGGTATCAGAGTTAACTGTGTTCGCCCAGGATTGATTTATACCGATATGCACGCTGACGGTGGAGAGCCTGACCGTATAGAACGACTCAAAAATAAAATCCCAATGCAACGGGGTGGTCTGCCTGATGAAGTCGCTGAGGCCATTTATTGGTTAGCGTCTGAAAAATCATCATTTTCCACAGGTAACTTTCTGGATTTAGCCGGTGGTTTGTAATGCATAACAAACGCTTCAAGAGGGACAGCCAACGCGCGGCATTTTTACTATGCGTTGGTTTTTATGGTTACGGTGTTATGCGGAAGCTTGGTAGTAGCGTTGTCTGCCCCTTAAGCGGGCGTTAAGCTTCTGAATCAACATTGCAAATTCTAATGGAGTAAAAAATGGAGTATGTGAAACAACTGTTCGCTACATTGCTAACTTTGGCCTTAGGATCTTTTATTTTCGTAGGCATATTAGAAGATTATAAAAGCGATGACTCTATTAAAGTAAAGCAGTTAGAAGACTATTTTAAACCTGCTCGAACAATGGCAAACAGCTGCCTCAAACAACAAAATCAGTTATACCTTCATTACCCTCAGAATGGCACGTCTCTTCGTTTGCTGTTTGATGCAATGATCAATCTAATGGAAAACCCTCAGCTTGAAAGAAACCCAAATTATGAGTTGGTGCTAAAAGGGCTACTACATAACTTACAGTCGACACAGAAAACTCAATCTGAACTACCTGAAGCCGTTGAAAAGTGTCGAGCGCAAGTTTATTTAAGCCTTGAAGCCCTTTCAATTGCTACTGGCACATATGATTATTTTTCTCTTCAAGCCGCCGCAAGAGATAAGAAGTTGAATGAGCTCGATAAAAAATATCGAGAAAAGTTAAAACAGTCTCATGGTGACTTTGACGGTAATGAATTAGTGAAGATGATGTATCAAATTGGAAGTATACGTCCAGGCTCGGATCAAGATATAAAAGTGTTAGTGACTAAGTTCAGTGATAAGTTACCCATCATAGAAAAGGCAAGTTTGATTCAGGCTGAAATCGAGCAAGAAAAATACGAAATAGAAGCTGAGTTTTTCTCGGAAATTCGCAAAAAGTCTGCCAGCGAGATAAATGCCGGCTTCAAACAAGGTTTTTTCAGTTGGCTATTTGGCTAAAAGCTTAACAAACAATTTAAGAGTGATTCAGCACGCTTGGCATTTTGGGTTTGGGTTGAGTTTAGTGTTTACGGTGGTCAAATTAAGTGTCGTGGTTGCGTGCTTCACACCTTAATTGGGCGTTATGCGATTCATGAGGTCAGTGAAAGGAATAGAAATTTATGTACAAAGTTGGCGTTGTTATATTTGATGATTTCACAGATGTAGACTTTTTTCTTATGTATGACTTGCTTGGGAGGACAACCGATAGTTGGACGGTCAGCATACTGGGAACTAAACCTGAACATCATTCCCACCTTGGTATGAAAGTTACAACAGACGGACATGTTTCAGAGGTGACGAACCAAGATGTCGTTCTTATCACTAGTGGTAAACGTGGTATTCCAGCAGCGATGAAAGATGCTGAATTTATGTCAGCGTTGAGCCTTGACCCAAACAAACAGCTAATTGGCTCGATATGTGCTGGTTCATTCATCCTTCACGAGCTCGGTTTACTAAAAGGTAAGCCATTAACAACCAATCCAGATGCTAAAAGTGTTCTACAAAAGATGGGAGGAGACGTTCAGGATCTGCCTCTAGTAGTAGAAGGTAACATAGCCACTGCCGGAGGTTGTCTTTCACTGATGTATCTCATTGGTTGGGTGGCAGAGCGGCTGTTTAACTCAAGTAAACGAAAAACTATTCAGAATCAATTAATTCCAGCCGGGCAGTTAGAGCTTTTTGAAGAGCTCATTACCACAACTATTCAGTCAGCAGAGTTGAAAAATTCGCATAACAAAGCGTTTAAGAGTGATTCGTAACGCTTGGCATTTTTAATTTGCGTTGGTTTTGGTGTTTAAGGTGCAATACAGAAACTTCGGCATTGCGTTACTCACCCCTTAACGCGGCGTTATGTGGCCGAGTACCCCACGTTCAGTAGACACTTTGCTAAGTTAGATCTAGGGTCTAATTGAGAGGTGATTTATGGCTAAACATCGTAATCCAGCGTACACCGAAGAGTTCCGCAAAGAAGCAGTTCGTCTT
>NZ_CAWPKR010000015.1:0-14030 GCF_963888765.1 Vibrio sp. B7 | reverse complement strand
GTGTATTGCTATTATTTTTAACCGAGAAACGAAATATACCCTTGTAAGATCACCAAATTCACAATATCTACAAAGAATGCCCCAACGATTGGCACGACCATAAACGCTTGTGGTGATGGGCCGTATCGTGTCACTAGCGATCCCATATTCATCACAGCGGTTGGCGTTGCTCCAAGACCAAAACCGCAGTGCCCACCAGCGATCACAGCAGCGTCATAATTTGATCCCATGACTTTAAATGTCACAAAATAAGCAAAAATACCCAACACGACCGATTGCACCGCTAAAATCACCAGAAATGGGACAGCCAAGTCAAAAATATTCCATAACTTTAAACTCATGAGTGCCATTGCAAGAAATAGCGATAGAGAAACGGTGCCTAAGATGTCAACGGTTTCAGCATCAATTTTATGAACTTTCGTCAATTCCAGTATATTGGTAATGAACACACCGATGAAAAGCGCATAGACAAAATCGGGGATCATCAACCATTTGATTTCAAATGCACTTACCCACTGTTCTAAATATTTAGCACCAGTGACACAAATAAGAAGGATGAACAAACCCTCGATCACTTTCTTAGCGGTGACTTTATCTTCTTCATATTCATTGTACGTAACCAGCTCTGGGAACTTATCGTGCGTTTTGGTTCCTCGTCCATACTCAGATTCAAACCCGTTTTTATTAATGAGTTTTTGAGCTACTGGGCTACCGATAATCCCACCAATGATCAAACCAAAGGTCGCTGAGGCCATGGCAATTTCTAGCGTATTGCTAAGCCCATAATTGTCGTTGAATGTTTGAGCCCACGCCGCTCCCGTACCGTGTCCACCCGAGAGGGTAATAGAACCGGCGATCAACCCCATCAGTGGGTCAAGACCAAGAGCCGTCGCTAACGATACACCGACGCCATTTTGGATGATGATATAAAACGAGGCAACAGCGAGGAAAAGAAAGACTTTTGCGCCACCCTTAACCAGTTGAGTGTAATTAGCCGCAAGGCCTACGGTGCTGAAAAACATCAGCATAAAAATATTCTGCAACGGCAATGAGAACTCTAAATCTAAGCCGTAAAAATGTAGAAGAGTGATCGCGAAAGCGACAATTAAGCCACCGACGATAGGCTCAGGAATGTTGAATTTTTCCAAGATAGGCAGTTTTGCGTTAATAAAGTGACCTAAAAAAAGCACGCTAATAGCGATTAAGAAAGACTCAAGGGGCCCAATTGAAATTAAATGGTGCATATAACCTCTTATTACTGCTTCACTCATCTTCCTTAATGAGTTTGGAGATCATCAAAGAAAAGCTTGATAAACTCGAAAAAAATACGATTGATCGATACGGATCATCCTTATGGATATTGTTTATTTTCAATGATATACGATGTTTATTTGATGGGTTTTACGAACGTATGGCCTAACTGGTTTTGCTCGAAAAACATCTTCGCTCACGGCTTTTGATTGTCATTTGCAAACTCTCATTAGACGAGCGAGGAGGCGTATCATACCTAACAGACAAAAAAAGAGCCAACCGCAATGATGCGATTGGCTTATATATAGTGTGAAGAAATTCATTCACTAACAACGTCAGTTGGCTAGGTGACCCTCGGCTTTAAGAAGGGTCGAATAGTATTATGCATGAAGTATGCCAACTAAAAAAGGTCTGCTTTTTAGCTATGCATCGCATTAATTCATCAAAATGTAGTACTTTTTCGCATTACGCAAATTGCATTATGCGAAACGAATGCAAAACAATACTCACCCAGTTGCTATAAAACAAACTAACTTTCTGCGCTTTTTCACCTTAAGCCAGCACCACTCACTCATCTTTTGTACAAGCATTTCTTAGTTATTTCATTATATACTTCCGGCACATACACTTAATCATGCAGATTCAATGAACTATTTCAGTACGTTTTTAAAAGGGATGGCCATGGGCGCCGCCGATGTTGTGCCGGGTGTTTCGGGTGGAACCATTGCATTCATCACTGGTATCTATGACACTTTGCTTGAAAGCATTCGTAGGATTAACCCGAGTTTATTGCGCATAGTCAAACGAGATGGGTTAGCCGCCGCATTTCAACATATTAATGGCTTCTTCTTGCTCGCACTGTTTGGGGGAATATTCACCAGTATCCTCTCTTTGGCTAAACTCATTTCTTGGCTGTTAGCCACGCATCCTATTCCCATTTGGTCATTCTTCTTCGGTTTAATTCTAGTTTCGGTATTCCATATTGTGAAACAAATTGAGCAATTCAAACTTTCTCGGTTGCTCTTCGCTTTGCTGGGAGTTGCGTTTGCTTACAGTATTACGGTGCTTAACCCAATGCAGATGGAACCAACAGCGCTGAACACAGTTCTAGCCGGTGCTATTGCCATCTGCGCCATGATTCTACCGGGAATTTCTGGCAGTTTTATCCTGTTGCTGATTGGTATGTACGCACCGGTACTGGGCGCGGTGAAAGAGATGCAAGCCGATATTTTGGCACTCTTTTTACTCGGATGTATTGGTGGTTTACTGAGTTTTTCTCACGTATTGTCTTGGTTACTCAAACAATTTAGAGATTTGACCTTAATTTTTCTTACGGGATTAATGATCGGCACCTTACCCAAAATCTGGCCTTGGAAAGAAACGCTCACTTGGCGAACCAATTCTCACGGCGAGCTCGTTCCTTTACTACAGCGAAACCTTTCTCCATTGGAATTTGAGTCCATCACTTCACAGCCTTCGCAACTGCTGGTAGCCATTTTATTGATGCTTTGCGCTGTTGCCCTCGTGCTTGGCTTGGAGCAATATGCAAAACATCACGATGTGTAAATCACACCGCATAGCATGAATGAGAAAAGGTGGGGAAACTCACCTTTACTATATTGATTTGTTGCACATTTTATCCATTCGTCACCACTGAAAAAAGATAGCTGTGATAACATTCGCGTTTTATAACCGCTTGGATTGTCCCCATGCACAACGCAATCAAAATCGGCGTCTTTGTTCTAGCCCTGCTAGCGGGTTACTTTAGCAGCGATATTTTCAATTGGCTCTCTTCAGCACACTCTTCTCCAGATATTAATCGATATTGCCAGTTGTCGAGTGCCCCTTGTCGACAAGGAGATGTTGTCATGACATTGGCACACGATAAATCTCAACCTTTGGTGGCTAACACTCTGACCGTTGAATGGCCACAAGCCAATGCAAGTAAACTCACACTCACACTCAATGGGCTAGAGATGGAGATGGGCACCGCTAAATATGTACTGACGCCGCAGGAAGACGGGCTCTACACAGCACAGATTGTACTCCCAGTTTGCACGACTGAAAAAATGACATGGATTGGCGAACTCTCTGATGGTCGTACCCAAGTATTTCCGGCAATAAGGATGGAAAGATGAGTAAAAATTGGTCTCTGGCATTGGTGGTTGCGTTTGTATTAGGCTTTGGTATAAAAACCTATTTTGATACGCAGCAAAGTATGGATTTAGAGAGCGGTAATAGCTCATCTTCTGAAGTAATTTTATTTGGCAAAGCAAATCAACCCATCTCTATTTTCGATACTAAAGATGAACGCATACGTGTTGTTTACTTCGGCTTTACACGCTGCCCAGATGTCTGCCCAACATCTCTGGCTATGTTAGCAGGTGCACTCAATCAACTGGATGATGTAACCAAAGCAAAGCTGCGCCCTTTATTTATCTCTCTCGATCCAGAGCGTGACGCTGCTGATGCTTCTCATCAATACGCCCAATATTTCCACCCTATGATCGAGGGGCTTTCTGCTCCTTTAGACATTACAACACCACTGGCGCATCAGTATGGCGTCATTTTCCGCAAAACCGAATTAAAGGGATCTGAACTGAAATACACATTAGATCACAGCTCCTACTTCTACTTTTTACAACCATATGGAACATTAATCACTAAAGTTCCACACACGCTTTCACCGGCTCCCATTGTTGAAGCCATCAAAACAATAATGACGTCATCACAAGGAAAATAACATGAAGCTCAATGCTCTTTTTTTAGCAAGCCTTGCCTTTAGCCCACTTGCTTTTGCGAACACAGATATAATGGTACATCACCCTTACGCACGTGCTACCGCACCAACCGCCACCACCAGCGCAGTATTTTCTCAAATCATGAATAGAGGTGAAACGGACCGCTTCATTGTATCGGCCAACACCGATGTGGCAGGGAAAGTTGAGTTGCATGATGTAATCACCGAAGGAGATGTGATGAAAATGCGTCAAGTCACTGAATTTAAAATTCCGGCCAAAGGGCACGTCGAACTCAAACCGGGCGGCTTGCACATCATGCTTTTTGATTTGAAGAAACCATTGGTTGAAGGTGAAAAGATTGACCTACAACTGACCTTTGCCAATGGTGAGCAGCAAACCATTACTGCACCAGTAAAAAAAGTGATGAATGGTGTGGCACACCATTAAAAAGAAGAGGGTGAGCGATGTTGGCTTACCCTCTTTTATCATCGCACTAAACGTTCATTGACCAGTCTAATGGCGAGAGCGAAACATCCCGACGAGAGGCTTATCATTCCACCACCACAAATGCTACATTTTATTTACATTTCACTCAAAATCGATTGCATTTCCACACATTGATTAATTATTTGTGCTGATTATCAATTAATTCTAGACACAATATCCCGCGTAGATATCATTACCCCCTTCAGTGGAGCTCACTGATGTCACTATAACTCTATTTGTCTACCATAACCGATGCTATGGCTTCGTAGTATTTAGGTCATGCAGGATGTAATTCGATTTATTGCAGGGATAACTATGCAAAGCAACAATATTTTCGCCCGTTTTGCGCGTGGCAATTTGGTTCTGCAAATACTCGCCGGTATCGTTCTCGGTGGGATATTAGCAACCCTTTCACCCGATGATGCGAAAAGCGTCGGCCTACTTGGCGACCTTTTCGTTGGCGCACTTAAAGCCGTAGCGCCGATCCTCGTGTTTATTTTGGTCGCCGCGTCCATCGCAAACCAAAAGAAAAACCAACACACTTATATGCGCCCAATCGTGGTGCTTTACCTTTTTGGGACCTTCACCGCCGCTCTTACTGCCGTTGTATTGAGCTTTATCTTTCCTACAACCTTAACATTGGTTGCGGGGGCAGAAGGTGCAACGCCTCCTCAAGGCATCGCTGAAGTGCTTAATACCCTGTTGTTTAAGCTGGTTGATAACCCAGTCAATGCTCTAATGAGTGCAAACTATATTGGCATTCTGGCATGGGCTGTTGGGTTGGGCTTAGCTTTACACCATGCCTCAGCAACAACTAAAGCCGTATTTGAAGATTTAAGCCACGGCGTTTCACAAATTGTACGTTTTATTATTCGCCTAGCACCGTTTGGTATTTTCGGCTTGGTTGCATCCACGTTTGCCACGACTGGCTTTGAATCTTTGGCTGGTTATGCCAACCTTTTATTCGTATTGCTCAGTGCTATGTTGATCATCGCATTAGTTGTCAACCCAATCATTGTGTACGCGAAAACTCGCCAAAACCCGTATCCATTGGTGTTCCAGTGCTTGCGTGAAAGTGGTGTCACCGCATTTTTTACACGTTCAAGCGCCGCCAACATCCCAGTAAACATGGCATTGTGTGAGAAACTAAAACTGGATGAAGATACTTATTCAGTCTCGATTCCACTCGGTGCGACCATTAATATGGCTGGTGCCGCCATTACTATCACGGTTCTCACCCTAGCTGCAGTAAACACAGTAGGTATTGAAATTGACCTGATGACAGCCTTGCTACTGAGCATCGTTGCTGCTGTTTCTGCATGTGGCGCATCCGGTGTGGCCGGTGGATCACTGCTGCTGATCCCGCTCGCATGTGGGCTATTTGGCATTTCAAATGACGTAGCAATGCAGGTTGTTGCCGTTGGCTTTATCATAGGCGTGATTCAAGATTCAGCCGAAACCGCGCTCAACAGCTCCACAGATGTTGTCTTCACCGCTGCGGTTTGCCAAGCTGAGCACAATAAATCAGCATAATCATTCGATACACTAAAACCGGTACCAACAAAAATCCCCAGCCGATTCGCTGGGGATTTTCATTTCAGAGATTTTTTATTTACAGTGCTTAGCCACTTTATCGATCCAACATTACCTGTCCATTGAAGTATTGGAGAAATCTAATCGCGTTAGAACCTCATGATCATCAGATGGGCTGGATGACAAACGCTCTTCGGAGGCATCCGCCACTACGCTCAATGAGAGATCGTCTTCATCAGGCAACTCCCCTTTCTCTGGGATAGGGATCCCACGTTTGTAGAGCTTGTTCAGCGCCTTAATAATTGAGTGTTTACTTACAGTACCCGCACCGATTTTCTTCATGAGTGGTTTGGCCAACGATTGCAACCCCACAACAGAATCGACACCGATACGTGAGCCCACTTGATCTCTTAGCACCTTTGCCGGTTCAAAACCAAAATGAGCCGATAAAAATAACCAAATATAAGCAATAGCATTGCCATTTGAACCTTTATCTATCCAAGCTTCTCCTGCGTGATACATCGCCTCTACATGACCTTTTTCAGAAGCTCGCTCTAACCAATAACAAGCTTTACTGTGGTCCATTGCGACACCAACACCCTTAAGGTAATTCAAGCCTAGTTTCATCTGTCCTATCGGGCTATTTAGCTTCGCGGCTTTGGAATACCAAAATGTTGAATCCGCTGGTGATGGCGCAATATTGTCATGTGAAACACACCAATCCCCCATGAAAATCACAGCGTCGAGCAAATTCGCTTCCGCAGCCTCTTGTACTAACGAGACTCCTTTCGCAGTATTCGCTTCCACGCCACGGCCATGAATATAGGCCATGCCAGTTTCATACTTTGCGGTTAAGTTACCTTCAATGCCTGCAATACAAGTCTGCCAAAACTTCTCTTTTTCCCGCAAAATCAGATCATCTCGAAACTTTTGGCAAATCCGAACAACACCATACATTCCCGTAACATTGTCATAATTTGCCGCTTTGTCATACCAGTACATCGCCTCTTTGAGGTTGGTTCGTTCGGCTTCTTTCGCTAAATACAAAATCGTCGGCACATGGCCTGTTTCGGCCTTAAACAAGCGATCTTGTCTTTCTTGTTCACGTGATTTTTCTATCGCTTTGCGATAAGCGATTTCTCTCTCTTTTCTCTCTTCCTCTAAGCGTTTTTTGCGCAAAGAGAGCGAAAACATCCACACGAAGATGAGGATAAGTGATAACCCGGTTGCGCCTATGGCAATCCCAATAGTGCTCATTGATTCAAATCTTATTTAGCTGATTAACTTCATTATCGACCATTTTTCTCAATCTTTGAAAAAGTCTGACCACATTCATTCTGTCTCGAACCATTTAAAGCATACGAAACAGTCAAATCCGTTCATCCAAAACAGAGAGGCCACTCTATATCTAATGCTCGTGGATTAATTAAGCCACATAGCCTTAGCACTAAGATAGTACCGTACTCTTTTCAAGAGTGTTACGCACAATCACACTAATTGAGGAATAGATTCCGATTTGGGCCAATGAATGAAAAAACGCAGCCAAATCGCTGCATTCATTCCAGATCAAAAATGAGCCACTCACTTTACTCTCTCATCAAAACCGCGATGGATTGATAAGACTCGAGTACTAGGTTTTCTTCTAATTTTTCAATCTCTTGATAATTAGAGCTCAAACACTCCACCGCTCTCAATTGAAACTTTTCGGGTATTGTTAAACAAACCGTGGCCGATGAAAAATTACTGACCACGACAATTTGCTCACCTTGGTACTCACGCACATAGCCAAACACTTGGTTATGTTCTTCAAATAAAGGCGTGAACGATCCATAGACGATGGACAGGTGTTTTTTACGCAGTGCAATTAACTTTTTATAGTGATGGTAAATCGATTGTTTATCAGCGAGCGCTTGTTCAACATTGACTTTTAGGTAGTTAGGATTCGCCTCTATCCACGGAGAACCTTGAGTAAATCCGCCGTGTTTATCCGCTGACCATTGCATTGGCGTTCGAGCGTTATCGCGGCTGTTTTGATGAATAGCATCCAGCATATGCTGATGAGAAACGCCCGATTCTGTCTTCACACGATAAAAATTTAACGTCTCGATGTCTCGGTATTGATCGAGTGAATCGAAGGCCACATTCGTCATACCAATCTCTTCGCCTTGATAAATATAAGGCGTGCCTTTCAGAAAGTGTAAGCTCGTTGCCAACATTTTCGCAGATTCAACTCGGTAGCGTTTATCATCACCATACTTAGATACAGCGCGTGGTAAGTCATGATTATTCCAAAATAATGAATTCCAACCCTGATCGGCAAGCTCAATCTGCCACTTGGTTAATACCTGTTTAAACTGCTTAAGATCTAACGGAATAGGGCTCCATTTGTCACCCTGCTCCCACGTCAAAGTGATGTGTTCAAATTGGAAAACCATCGATAACTCACGACGACTCGGCGCACTGTACAGTTTTGCAATGTCTGGTGTGGCTCCCCAAGTTTCTCCCACGGTCAGCAGATCTTGATTACCAAAGGTGGCGGCATTCATTTGCTGTAATAACGGATGCAAGCGCGGGCCATTACCAGTAATGCCCTTATCAATTTCTTTGCCAATTAAATCAATAACATCTAATCGAAAACCACCAATGCCCTGTTCAATCCACCAGTTCATCATGCTGTGCACTTCTTGCTGCACTTTAGGGTTTTCCCAATTCAGATCTGGCTGACGTTTAGAAAAAAGGTGGAAGTAATATTGCTGCGTTTGCTCATCCCAGTGCCAAGCACTGCCACCAAAAATTGACCCTGTATCATCCGGTACACTGCCATCCGGTTTTGCATCCCGCCAAATGTAGTAATCTCGATACGGATTGTCTCGCGATTGCTTCGCTTGTAAAAACCATTGGTGTTCATCCGATGTGTGATTAACGACAAGATCCATCACTATCTTAATATTGCGTTTTTGTGCTTCGCTCAGTAAACGCTGCATATCTTCCATGGAACCAAACTCTTGAGCTATTGCTTGGTAGTCAGAAATATCATAACCGTTATCATCCATTGGAGATTGATAAACAGGAGATAGCCAAATAACGTTAATGCCTAACTCTGCAAGATAATCAAGCTTACTAATAATGCCATTTAAATCGCCGATACCATCGTGATTAGAATCGTAAAAACTGCGCGGGTATATTTGGTATACCACAGCGCTATGCCACCATTTGGGTTCCATGATATTTATCTCTGCATTGAATGATCTAGTGAGTTCTAAAGTGAGAGAAGTGATAATTCGCTTGTCATCTTTAGTAATCGAAGCTCAGAATTTTGAGACTAGAAAAAGAAAGGCGTCCACATAGGGACGCCAGCAGTACGATTTCTAATTATTTCTCATTCACGGCTTTAACAAAGACTTCTTGTGCTCCATCAATACCTAGCGCTTTGGCTTCATCAAGTAGGCTCAGTGCTTTGGCGATATCGTTCGCTTTTACCGCTTTCTGAATCGATACCTTGTAGTAAGTTTCAGTATCTGGCTGCACTTTTTTTGTCAGTTTTGCTTCATCCGTTGAAACTGTCTTTACTTTATTCTCAGGCTTCACAAACGATAGAAAGCTGGGACCAGAAACATCTAACTCAATGGTTCCAGCCAAACCGTGTGGCATCGGAATATCTTTTAATTCCGGCATGTAGTTACCACGGCCTTCGGCATCAATACGTCCGGGATGTGCAACATAAGTTACGCCTGACAGGTTTTTTTCCTTTGTATAAACAATAAGTAAAAGCGTTTTATGACCTTGGGGAGGATAAAACTCCAAATCAGCAACCAGACGATTACCCAAATTTAAACGTGGCTTGCGATATTCGAACTCAGTGTCGGTGTACGATTCTAAAACGGTTCCTGTTTTATCTGTGATAACAACATAAGGATAAAATACTGAATCTTGAATTTCGCTGGTGACCGTTAAATTCATTTGGCCACGATCGGCTGGTATTTCAAACACGGCGACAGGGCTATGAATCAATGAGTTATGCAAGCGCTGAGTATTGGCTGTGAGCACCATTTTTGTTGTACTCGGTAGCTTCACTTTTGTGACTTGTAGTTGTTCTATATTATTGACAGCTTGCACTGCCGAACTTTGTGTTTGCTCAACAACAGGAGCTGTTTGACAGCCAGTTAAAGCAATGCAACTACCTAATAGTAGTGTTTTAAAAACCATTTTCCGCTCCTTTAGTATTTTTTTAACGACTCATCTCCGAGTCGTTAAAAAAATAGCCGACATCAGTCGGCTATCAGCATATGGATTTAGACTAATAAGAACAAGGAGGAATTACCACCAAGCTTCCACTTGAATGCCAACGACGTATTCAGTGTCTTTGCCAGTTGCAAATGCATTTTTGTTTTCGGTATCAAGTAGGTATGAGCCGTATACACGGAACTCTGGACGAGCCCAGAAGCTGTCTCCCATTGCCCACGCTTGTGCAACTGTCAATTTCGCATTGCCGAAATCTTCTGTTGCTGTGCCTGCACTATTAATTTTCTCACCAGCGTTATAGCCAGCTTCAAATACAGTGCGCATTGTCTCATCCCATTTGTACATTGGGCGCACAACAACTGAATACTGATCAATGTCTTTTTTACTAGCCCCAATATCAGAACCTGCTAAGTACGCAAGTTGATGGCCCATTTCCCACGATTGACCAAAACTCACTACACCCCAGTTTAATAAACGGTAGCCAGTTGCATCGTTCTGATCTGCATTACCACGGTTATAATAAGTGCCTGCACCCCAAAGATTAGCCGCTTGCACGCCATAACCATTGGTACCCACTTGAAGAATTGTTTGGTTAAAGCCGTTTGATAGGCCTTGGTGCAGAATGGCTGATGCCAACAAACCATCATCAGCTTGCTCTGTTGCATCACCTTTTTCGGTTGCAAAGTTATAAGCCAATGCAAATTCTAGATTCGCATTTTCCCAAAGACCGATATTGGCTAAGCGCGCATCAAAGATATAACCCGTTGAGTTGGTATTATCGCCATCTTGGATCAAAGCAAGTGACAGTTTCTGATTGCCGACTGATAGGTTTTGAATACCGCCACCTGTACCAGAAGTGTTCAAGAAATAGAAATCGGTGATGTGAATATCTTTACGTTGGTAATAAGATTTACCCGCCCAAATTTCAGCAGACTCATCACCAGCAATAAGACCTTTAGCTTTTACCGCAAACTGAGCAACGTTAAAATCGCCATCTTCCCAACCATTTGCACCTTTGTTACCTTGTGCAATCATTGATTCGACACGCCAAGTTTGCTCGCCTGTCTTTAACTCCTCAGCAAAACCAAACTCATAGTAGTTGTCGTTTTCGTTACCGAGACGACCTACCCCATTCTTGTTAACAGCAAGATCACCATTACCCTGACCACTAATTCCGGTACCCGCGCGGAAATAACCATTAAAATCAACAGCAAAAGCAGAACCTGCTGCTAGAGTAGCAGCCACTGCGGCAGCAATTACACTTACTTTTTTCATTCTTAACTCCATTAAGGACGATTTATATTTATGGAAAATTTTAACTACGGACAGCATTTAAAACTTTCACTCTTCTCCTATTGGAACCTGCAAGGCAGTTGACAGATAGACGCTAAAAGAAGAGGTAAGACGGGACTAAGTCCCCAGTTGTTTCAACGGTGATAAGGTTACTAAAGGCGTAATAAGCTTGCTTCCTCCACCTCAAAGTAATTTGGGGGGGAGGAGAAAGGATGAGTAATTTTATAGTATGGCGTTTTTAAAACGCGGATCACGGATTTCAGGGGGAGGAGATCAGTTAATGGTTATAAAATAGAATACAAAATGCCTTATTGATCACTATTTAGGGCCAATAACATCATTAAAATGAAATAAAATTACATTCAAATTTTATTCATTGGGCGCTTGACCTAATATCAACAAAGCTTTTTACTTAAAGCGATGACGTGCAGCAAAATAACAATTAAAGATGCCCATATGAAATGTACTATTTCTAGCCCTTACCCACTCGGTGCAACCCTTGATAACACAGGTTGCAATTTTGCTATTCATGCTCCAGCAAATAAACAGCTTCTACTCGCTCTGTTTGATCAACAGGGAAGTTTCACCACCCACGAGTTAGAGAATGAATATGCGGGCGTGAAGTACACTCATGTGCCAAACATTAAAGCAGGGCAAAAATACGGTTACCTCATTTTAAATGGTGACGAGCCGCACTATATTTCCGACCCCTACGCGAAGGCGATAGATAAAAACTTAGGCTATAAAACACCATTTAGTTCAAAAAAGAGTTTCGAGCTGCCTAAGTGTGTCGTGGTCGACGATCAATTCGATTGGCAATCAACTAAAAAGCCACACATACCTCGCGATAAGACTATTTTATTTGAGACCCATGTCAAAGGGGTGACCAAACTCAATCCACGTGTGCCTAAAGCAGAACAAGGTACTTATTTAGGCTTAATCAGTGAGGAGATGCTGGAGTTTTATCGCAAGCAAAACATCAACACACTACAGCTACTGCCCATCGCGGCTTGTATGCATGAGCCACATCTATTGGATATGGGCAAAGTCAACTATTGGGGATATAACCCCTATCTGTTTATGGTGCCAGATCCACGTTATGCGCAAAAAGATGCGGTAACGGAACTGAAAACGGCTATCAGAGAACTGCATCGTCACGGAATTGAAGTGATACTGGATGTGGTTTATAACCACTCAGCAGAGGGGGGCGAAGATGGGCCTATTTTCAATTTAAAAGCACTCGACCCTAAATATTATCTAAAACACGGCCAACATTACGCGAATTTTACCGGTTGTGGTAACACCATTGATCTCTCTTATCAACCCGCCCTTAACCTAGTCATGGACACGCTGCGCTACTGGGTTAGCGAATACCAAATCGATGGTTTTCGTTTTGATTTGGCCGCAACGCTTGGAAGAAATGGCGATAATTTCAGCCCCGATGCTGCGTTCTTTAAAGCGGTGGCGCAAGATCCAACATTAAAACGCGTCAAATTGATTGCTGAGCCTTGGGATATTGGTCCAAACGGTTACCAAGTAGGCAATTTTCCTTTCGGTTGGAATGAATGTAACGACAAATTACGTGATATCACACGCAGCTTCTGGCGCGGCGATCAAGGCTATTTAAAAGAGTTCGCCACACGCTTAATGGGCTCTCGCGACTTGTACAGTGCCGCAAACTGGCCCTACAAACTGACCGTCAATTACATCACTTATCATGATGGTTTCACCATGCAAGATTTGGTGTCATACAAGCATAAGCACAATGAAGCGAATGGTGAACAAAACCGAGATGGTCACGGTGACAATCGCTCCGACAACTATGGCGTCGAAGGCGAAACCGAGAACATGGTGATAAAAGCAACCCGCGAAAAGCAAAAACGCAATATGATGGCGAGCTTACTTTTTGCTTTTGGCATTCCTCATATTCTCACCGCGGATGTGCTTTCTCATACTCAGCAAGGTAATAATAACGCTTATTGCCAAGACAATGAGATCAGTTGGCTTGACTGGAACATGACCGAACGCAAAAGCTACTTCAAGCATTGGTTGAGTCAAATGGTGGCGGCAAGACACCTTTATATGGTGCCCTTTATTCGTGCTTTTAGTGGTGAGGAACGTAATGCTAACCGCGTATTCTGGCGACGCGTGGATGGCACACTGATGGAACATGATGATTGGAACCGCTTAAGTTCTGTGGCATTGCAGATGGGCATTGGATCGGATGGGGCTGAAATGCTCTATTTGATCAACCAAACCAATGCACCAGCTCGTTTTACTCTACCTAAAGATCGTAACCAAAACTGGGAAGTGATATGCGATACCAATTTACGTAACGTACAACCCGGCCATGCAGAAGGTGAGTTGTTACAGTCGCCTATATCAATGACAATTTTGCACTATCAACCTGAAGTATAAAATCAAGTGCTGCACATCATTACCGATAAGCAAAGAGATTACCAATAAACAAAGAGGCCCAATTGG
>NZ_CAWPKR010000014.1:0-18004 GCF_963888765.1 Vibrio sp. B7 | reverse complement strand
TTCCAAGAAATGGACGATGCCGATCAGAAACTGGCGACAAGCTCTAAACCGCTTTATGATTATGTTCGAAGACCGACTCACTCAATACATGTAACCCTGACAGTTACACAGAATTATTTACAGGGTCGTTTTGGTGCTGGTTTGTTGCCAATTCAGCGTGCGCAAAGTGTGGAAAGAGCAAGTTATTCGAGCATTTTGCACTTGCTGAAAGTCTTGCTTGTTGAGTTTGTCTGATTCAAAAGCTTGGTTGGTTGCTGAAAGGTGGGCTTTGTTTTGGCTGCTTATTTATCACGGTTCTTACTTGGGTTGGTTCTTGAATCACTCAACCATTGCAATCGTGGCTTTTGATCGAGTAAAGTCAGTTTATCTTATTGAATTTTCATAACAAACGGCTCAAGAGGGATTGCCAACGCTTGGCGGCTTTGGTGCAAAATTGAAGTTCAGCGTTTACAGTGTGTTTTTTGAGTTCGGCTATGCGTTGTCAACCCCTTAGCCGGGCGTTATGCTCTAGTCACAATCAAACTATTTTGGAATTTATCACAATGAAAAAATTAACAATTCTAGCTCTTTCATCACTGGCTTTCTTCTCATCTAACACTTTTGCTAGAGATGATGTGGGTAATTATTCGATTACAAAGGCAATGAGCTCTGAAGTGGCTAAATCTAAATTAGGCACTGAAGTTTCATTTTACTTTGGCGAGCAGAGTTACGGCAAAGTTCTCAAAGAATTAGGTGAATTTAAAACCAGTAAAAAAACGAACGCTTTCAATAAAACAGATGAAGAAGCGTGCAATTGGGTTTTTCTTTCCGCCATGATTGCTCTTAAAGACAGAGCGATAAAAGAGGGTGGAAATGCAGTAGTTAATATCAAATCAAATTACAAAAATAACCTCACTTCAAGCAACGATACTTTTCAATGTGGTGCTGGAGCCGTAATGGCTGGAGTTGCATTGAGTGGTGAAGTTGTGAAGCTCAAAAAATAAGCATAACAAACGGTTAAAGAGGGATTGCCAACGCTCGTCGACTTTAGTTCAAAATTGAAATTCAGTGTTTACGGCGTGTTTTTTGAGTTAAGTGGTGCGTTGTCAACCCCTTAACCTGGCGTTAGGCAAGGTGAGTTTTTATCAGCTAAATCGAGTTTGAATTGAACGGCGAATTCCATGTTCTCATGGCTGGACTTAAGCAATAAATCGTCATCACATATTTGTTGTTTCTTGATCGTGTTGGGTTGCTTTTCGTTGTGAATTTAGCGCTGAAATAACCTTCAGCATCCAAACGTCCGCCGAGCATGCTACGCTCGTCACTTTTCTTCCAAACCGCTCAATTTGAGTTTTTTTGTTTCTTTGCTGATTCAGCGTTTTGGTTTATAAATGAATGGTTTAATTTGCTTCAAATTTACAAAAAAGCTCGTTCTTTGGTTTTGAAAATGTCGTTGTCAATCGGTTGGCCTAACAAACGGCTCAAGAGGGATTGCCAACGCTTGGCGACTTTAGTGCAAAATTGAAGTTCAGTGATTACGGTGTATTTTTTGAGTTCGGCAATGCGTTGTCAACCCCTTAGCCGGGCGTTATACGAATGGAGGGAATTGTGGAGCCATTAGAGCTACTAGGTCAAAAATATAATCAAATCAAAACGCTTGTCGACTGTAGCGAAAGACAAGAAATATACGACTTCTCAGAGAATGATGATGAGCAGGAGTATTATATTGCAGCCAAGGATGGAACTTGGGAGATGTTACTCAATGCAGAAGACTCTGTGGAAACCATCTTCCTGTATATGGACAAAGGCTATAGTGAGTTTATTGGCATTAAACAACAGACATCTCGCGAAATGGTGCTTAGCATACTTGGTAAGCCAGATCATATTCAAAATACGGTGACGAAATCACTTATGGGTAAACAGGTTGGTTGCTGGGAGCGATACGATTACGAAAATCATGTCCTGCACGTTCAACACTCGGCAAATAATGATACTGTGGAAATCATAACTATCATGTCTCCTACAGTAGCACCATCATTCGTATAACAATCTGTTTAAGAGTGATTCGCAACGCTTGGCATTTTTACTATGCGTTGCGTTTAGTGTTTAAGGTGGTATGCGGCGGCATTGGTATTGCGTTGCTCACACCTTAACAGGGCGTTATGCAACTCAGGTAAATTTAGGGGTTCAATCTTTTGTGATTTCTCCGGCTATTCGTTTTGTGTTGTCGGCAAATGAGTATTTTTACCCTCAAATTCGTGGCTAACTCAAGCCGTAAAACAAGCAAGATTCTTTGTTTGCCTCAATCAGTTTTAGCGCCGGTGCGCTGTTGAATTAGCGGGCGCAAAGTGCGGAAAGGGCAAGCTAATCGATCATTTCGCATTTGCTGAAGGTCTTGCTCGGTGAGTTTGTCTCATTCAAAAGCTTGGTTTGTCGCTGAAAGGTGGACTTTGTTTTGGCGGCTCATTTATCACAGTTCTTACTTGGGTTGATTCTTGAATCACTCAACCATTGCAATTGTGGCTTTTGGTCGTGTAAAGTCAGTTTATCTCATTGAATTTGCATAACAAACGGTTAAAGAGGGACTGCCAACGCGTGGCGGTTTTTGTTCAAATCGGCATTTGTGATTACGGTTGTTATTTTAGGTTTAGTGTTTTTGCGTTGTCAGCCCCTTAACCGAGCGTTAGCTGAGGTTAAGAAAAACCATAAAATTAAGCGTTTATTTTTCTTAGTCTGAGGCTCTAGCTTTACACCTGAAAGTCAGCACTTTTCCGCGTATCTCGCCAGTGGCACTGTTCGTGAAGCGGTTGAACTAACCGAAGTCTGTTTACGGGAAGTGGTGTGTTTGTTTATTTCTTTGGTGTGGCTTCTTTGGTTTTGAAACTCTTTTGCGCCTAAATGGGTTTTGCGCACTTGGTTGTTGGCTTCTTCGAAAGAATTCTTTGTAAATTGAAGTCTTAGAAGCTCGTCAGTTTTCCTATTATTTCTTCTTTGCCAAGTACGTTTCGTGGGTTAGGTTTTAGTTTCTCAGTTGTCCGTTTTACTTTGTCGCTTGAAAACAATAATGTGTTTTAAATTAGGCCGTTGGGTAGTCAATCTTCGGCTAAAGTGCAGCAGCTAACAAACGGCTCAAGAGGGATTGCCAACGCTTGGCGACTTTAGTGCAAAATTGAAGTTCAGTGTTTACAGTATGTTTTTTTTAGTTCGGTGGTGCGTTGTCAACCCCTTAGCCGGGCGTTAGCTGAGGTTAAGAAAAACCATAAAATTAAGCGCTTATTTTTCTTAGTCTGAGGTTCTAGCTTTACACCTGAAAGTCATCATTTTTCCGCGTATCTCGCCAGTGGCACTGTTCGTGAAGCGGTTGAACTAACCGAAGTCTGTTTACGGGAAGTGGTGTGTTTGTTTATTTCTTTGGTGTGGCTTCTTTGGTTTTGAAGCTCTTTTGCGCTTAAATGGATTTCGCGCACTTGGTTGTTGGCTTCTTCGAAAGAATTCTTTGTAAATTTAAGTCCTAGAAGCTCGTCAGTTTCTCGGTTATTTCTTCTTTGCCAAGTGCGTTTCGTGGGTTAGGTTTTAGTTTCTCCGTTGTCCGTTTTACTTTGCCGCTTGAAAGCAATAATGTGTTTTAAATTAGGCCTTTGGGTAGTCAATCTCCGGCTAGAGTGCAGCAGCTAACAAACGGCTCAAGAGGGATTGTCAACGCGTGGCGGCTTTAGTGCAAAATTGCAGTTCAGTGTTTACGGTGTGTTTTTTGAGTTCGGCGGTGCGTTGTCAACCCCTTAGCCGGGCGTTAGCCGACAAGCGAAAATTTCAAATTCAGAGGTAAATATGATTCCATTAAATTCATCTGTTGTTTCAGGGGTGGCAGTCTCGGAAATTGATGGTGAAATGAAGCTTCTGCTTATGAAGCGAGTAAAAGGTGGCTTCTGGTGTCATGTTGCAGGTTCAATTGAACAAGGCGAAACAGGCATTGACGCCATCACTCGAGAGTTCAGAGAAGAAACACAAATTGAGGCTTCCCCCCTATATAATGCTCAGTTTCTAGAACAATTCTACGAAGCCAGTGTTAATGTTATTCAGCTCATACCTGTTTTCGTAGTGATGTGCCCACCAGAGCAAGGGGTGGTTTTAAATGAAGAACATACAGAGTATAAGTGGTGCAGTTTAGAGGAAGCTCTTGGATTGGCTCCATTTCCAAACCAACACGAAGTGTATAAGCATGTTTGGTCGTATTTCGTAGAAAAGCCAGCTAATGCACTCTATCGTGTAGATGTCGGCTAACAAACGGCTCAAGAGGGATTGCCAACGCTTGGCGACTTTAGTGCAAAATTGAAGTTCAGTGTTTACGGTGTGTTTTTTTGAGTTCGGCGGTGCGTTGTCAACCCCTTAGCCGGGCGTTATATGCTTTCAAAATCTGTGAGTAAAAAGGAGCTTAAAATGATTCTAAATCACGTCTCAGTTGGTGTTTCAAATGTGGCATCTGCTGTGGCTTTTTACGATTCAGTTCTATCCGCATTATCGGTAAAGCGTTCGCATTACATTGAAAATGTGGCGGCTGCCTACGGTGAGAATTTTGAGTTTTGGGTAGGTTGTCCATGTGAAAATGGAGCTTCTTCTGGTAACGGAACTCACATCGCTTTCAATGCGCCAAGTAAAGAAGCTGTTGACCTGTTTTATGCTGCTGCATTAGAGCTTGGAGGCTCGTGTGCAGGTAAGCCTGGCTTACGTCCAGAGTACGGTGAGACTTACTATGCGGCATTTGTCCGCGATGCTGATGGAAACAAAGTTGAAGCAGTCTTTATGTAGTTAAAACAACGCATATAACAAAGCGTTAAAGCGGGACTTAGCACGCGTGGCATTTTCAATTTGCGTTGGGTTTAGTGGTTACGGCACTATGCGGTAGCTTTTGTATTGCGTGCCTGCGCCCCTTAACGCGGCGTTAGGCAATGTGAGTTTTTATCAGCTAAAACGAGTTGAAATTGAGTGGTAAATTCCATGTTCTCATGGCTGAACTTAAGCAATAAATAGTCATCACATATTTGTTGTTTCTTGATCGCGTTGGGTTGGTTATCGCTGTGAATTCAGCGGCAAAATAACCTTCAGCATCCAAACGTCCGCCGAGCATGCTACGCTCGCCACTTTTCTTCCAAACCGCTCAATTTGAGTTTTTTTGTTTCTTTGCTGATTTAGCATTTTGGTTTATAAATGAATCGGTTAGTTGGTTTAAAATTCACAAAAAATCTCGTTCTTTGGTTGTGAAAGTGTCGGTGTCAATTGGTTGGCCTAACAAACGGCTCAAGAGGGATTGTCAACGCGTGGCGGCTTTAGTGCAAAATTGAAGTTCAGAGTTTACGGTGTGTTTTTTGAGTTCGGCGGTGCGTTGTCAACCCCTTAGCCGGGCGTTAGAAGAATAAAAATGAGGTGTAAATTATGAGCGATTCGAGTAACAACAATGAGAGCAATGTTGAAGGTACAATTAATGCCGTAGCAGGGTTAGCTAAAGCTGTACCAGTTTATGAAGACGCACTGCAACCTGCAGCGAAAGAAATTGGAAAAGCTCTTGGGACAGTTGCAAAAACCGTCAATGTAGCGCTAGCTCCTGTCTCTGCATTGGTCTGGGGGTATGACAAAATAAAAGATTTCGTCGATACAAAAGTGTCTGAAAAACTCTCAGGTGTAAAAGATGAAGATATTGTTTCTCCACCACCAAACGTAGCAGGCCCTGCACTTGAATCACTAAAGTACACGGGCTGTATTGAAGAGTTAAAGGAACTTTATGCGAACTTAATCGCATCAAGTATGGATAAAAATACAACACATAAAGCTCATCCTTCTTTTGTGGAAATAATTAAACAATTGTCTCCCGATGAAGCTAAGTTGCTTACATACTTCAAGACATCAAATGCAGCTCCCATTATCAACATAAAAAACAATCGCAAAGATAAATCGGGAGGAAGACTAGAGTATAGGTACTTCACTAACCTCGGTGAACAGTTAGAACTGCAGAATCTAAGCTTAATCCCTTCATATTGGGACAATTTAATTCGTTTGGGTATCGTAGATATCCCCGATAATAATCAGCTTCTAGATCAAGGAGTTTATGACGATATAATCGCTCACCCTGCAGTTGAGAGCATCACCAAAGGTATAGATAAACAAGAAGATAGAGTTTCTGAGATCAAAAAAACAGCAGCTCTAGTTACCGATTTAGGTCGTCAGTTTATCGACACTTGTGTTGTTGATCATCGAGCGAAATGATTCTTCTAACAAGCAATTTAAGAGGGATTCACAACGCTCGGCATTTTTGCTTCTACTTCAAATTTAGTGTTTATGGCACAATGCTTTAGGTGTGGGTGGCGGCGTTGTTCACCCCTTAATTGGGCGTTATGCAACTCAGGTAAATTTAAGGGTTCAATCTTTTGGGATTTCTTCGGCCATTCGTTTGAGCTGTCGGCAAATAAGCATTTTCGCCTTCAAATTTATGGTTAACTCAAACCGTAAAATAGGCAAAGTTCTTTGTTTGCCTCAATCGGTTTTAGCGCTGGCGTGTTGTCAGTTTAGTGGGCGCAAAGTGTGGAAAGGGCAAGTTATTCGATCATTTCACAATTGCTGAAAGTCTTGCTCGGTGAGTTTGTCTCATTCAAAAGCTTGGTTTGTTGCTGAAAGGTGGACTTTGTTTTCGCGGCTTATTTATCACGGCTCCTACTTGGGTTGATTCTTGAATCACTCAACCATTGCAATGGTGGCTTTTGGTCGTGTAAAGTCGGTTTATCTTATTGAATTTGCATAACAAACGGCTCAAGAGGGATTGCCAACGCTTGGCGACTTTAGTGCAAAATTGAAGTTCAGTGTTTACAGTGTGTTTTTTGAGTTCGGCTATGCGTTGTCAACCCCTTAGCCGGGCGTTATGTCGCTATTTGTCTCAAGCTACTACGAGGTCATATGAGTAAAAATCAGGGGATTATAGAGTTTCTTGCAATGTCAGGCATTTTACCACTAGCTATATTCCTAATAATTATTTTGGGTGGTATAGGTTTCTTATTGCTAGCTGTGTTCTCTATGTCAAAAGATAAGTCTGCAAGTTGTGCTCAGCAAGATGGTAGTGAGTGCAAGAGGCTTGATACTTACTATGATCCTAGTTTGCCCGAACGATCGTGCCCTAATTGCTCAGGGAATATTAGCAAGGGTAAAGTCGTGTGCAGTACGTGTGGCGAATTAGATAGTAATGTGATCTCAACATAACAAACGGCTCAAGAGGGATTGCCAACGCTTGGCGACTTTAGTACAAAATTGAAGTTCAGTGTTTACAGTGTGCTTTTTTGAGTTCGGCGGTGCGTTGTCAACCCCTTAGCCGGGCGTTAGCTGAATGTTGGTATAAGTAGCATGATCAAAATTAGAAAATACGAAGATTCTGACGCAAGTGAGTTGTGGAAGCTTTTTTATCATACAGTTCGTAACGTGAATCGACGAGACTATTCCCAAGAGCAAGTTGAGGCTTGGGCACCAGATAATTTCGACCGCAAGATATGGAAGAATAAACTAAACGCTATTTCACCTTTTATTGCAGAAATAGAGGGTGTCATTGTTGGTTATGCTGACCTTCAAGAAAGTGGTTTAATCGATCATTTCTTTTGTCATCATGACTACCAAGGCAAAGGCGTTGCACGTTGTCTTATGGAGCACGTTTTAAAAGTTGGTAAATCTCGCGGCATTACCAAGTATTGTTCTGAGGTCAGTATTACAGCTCGCCCTTTCTACGAAAAATTTGGTTTTAAGGTTGTAAAAGAGCAAGCGATAGAAGTTCGGGGCCAAAAACTGCAGAACTTTGTTATGGAAAAATTCAGCTAACAAAGCGTTTAAGAGTGATTCCAAACGCTTGCCGGTTTCGCTTCGCTCAAGTATGGCAAACGTTTGTCACACCTTAACGCGGCGTTATGCAACTCAGGTAAATTTAGGGGTTCAATCTTTTGGGATTTCTCCGGCCATTCGTTTTGTGTTGTCGGCAAATGAGCTTTTTTACCCTCAAATTCTTGGTTAACTCAAGCCGTAAAACAGGCAAAGTTCTTTGTTTGCCTCAATGAGTTTTGGTGCTGGTTTGTTGTGAATTTAGCGCGCGCAAAGTGTGGAAAGGGCAAGTTAATCGATCATTTTGCTTTTGCTGAAGTTTTCGCTCGTTGAGTTTGTCTCATTCAAAAGCTTGGTTTGTTGTTGAAAGGTGGACTTTGTTTTGGCGGCTTATTTATTACGGCTCTGGCTTGGGTTTGTTCTTGAATCACTCAACCATTGCAATCGTGGTTTTTGATCGAGTAAAGTCAGTTTATCTTATTGAATTTGCATAACAAACGGCTCAAGAGGGATTGCCAACGCTTGGCGGTTTTAGTGCAAAATTGAAGTTCAGTGTTTACAGTGTGTTTTTTGAGTTCGGCAGTGCGTTGTCAACCCCTTAGCCGGGCGTTATGTGTTTGGTCAGTTTTTTAGGTCAAAGCTACGATTTCATTGAAAATTCGTTCCGTGTTTTCGGCAAGTTGACTTGGCCGAAATGATTTTGTGGAACTTCTGAAGTTGATCGTTTTCAAGGTTCTTGGGTTGCCTCAATTAAGTTTTGGATCTGGCTTGTGTTGAGTTTAGTCAGTTTCAAATCGCTTTAATTGAAATGTCCTTTTGACTGGTTTTCTTGCTGACATTCAGCTCTGAAAATCTGGTGACGCAGAAAATTTAGCGGTTGCTGAAAGGGCGCTTTCTTTGTTGTTGATTCTGTAAGTGGCTCTCTTTGGCTAAGATCGCTGTGAAATTTAGGTTTTTGGTAAACATCGTTTTTGTACGTAACTTATTCAAATTCCTTCGTTTCTACGGTGGTTTACTTTGAATTCACGGTAAAATTCACATAACAAGCAATTCAAGTGGATTCTCAACGCGTGGCAGTTTTACTATGCGTTAGGTAAAGTGTTTTACGGTGCAATGCGGCGGCTTGGCCAGTGCGTTGTTCACCACTTAATTGGGCGTTATATTTCAAATTAAAATACGAGGAATGCTAGTGAACTTTGATAAAGAAATCGGTTACTACCTTCTTGAGGATAAGCTGTACTCAGAAAACGAGCTTGATTATAAAGATAGATTAAGAGCGCAGAAGGTTCTTACAATAAAATACTCACCTTTTGATGGTTCGATTACAGTCAATAAAAATATAGCGTATACAAAGGATTTAGAGATTCAGGCAAGGCTTAAGGAAAAGCTTTATGAAAATTATGATGAATCTGCCTTAGTAAACCTATCTCAAGAACTAATAGAATACGTATCAAAATCGGTGGAAAGTTCATTAAAGAAAGTGATTCGAAATTATGGGAGCTACGCATCAGAGGATGAGGTCACTAGTGCGTTAGCTACTTTATTGAACGACGATCATTCTATTGATGATGATAGTGTCACAATTTCTTTTCAAACATATTCTTCTCGAACTAAGGAACCTATAAATGGAGCTGACTTAGGTTTTATTTTTGATCTAAGAGATAGATACGGAAATAGAGTGGTAAAAACAATTATAATCCAAGCAAAAAAAACTCCTGATCTAAGCAAAAATGTACTTGAATTGCCTAGGGTCTATGACCAGCTCAAGAAAATGAGGAAGATAACGAATGAAAGTTATGTTTTTCTATACAACGGTTATGGCTTTTCAGCGGTTAAGTCATCAGATATTAATAATAAATTGAGTATATCTGGCATTTTTTCTGAAGTTATGAGTTGCCAATCTGGTGACAAAAGTAAATTAACCTTGATTAATGCATTGGATAGTAAGCGTGTTATAAACGTCGATATTGATGAAAAAATATAACAAGCAATTTAAGAGGGATTCACAACGCTTGGCAGTTTTGATTCTACTTCAAATTTAGTGTTTATGGCACAATGCTTTAGGTTTTGGGGAGGCGTTGTTCACCCCTTAATTGGGCGTTAGCTAAGGTTAAGAAAAACCATAAAATTAAGCGCTTATTTTTCTTAGTCTGAGGCTCTAGCTTTACACCTGAAAGTCAGCACTTTTCCTCGTATCTCGCCAGTGGCACTGTTCGTGAAGTGCTTGAACTAACCGAAGTCTGTTTACGGGAAGTGGTGTGTTTGTTTATTTCTTTGGTGTGGCTTCTTTGGTTTTGAAGCTCTTTCGCGTTTAAATGGATTTTGCGCATTTGGTTGTTGGCTTCTTCGAAAGAATTCTTTGTAAATTTAAGTTCTAGAAGCTTGTCAAGTTTTCCTGTTATTTCTTCTTTGCCAAGTGCGTTTCGTGGGTTAGGTTTTAGTTTCTCAGTTGTCCGTTTTACTTTGTCGCTTGAAAGCAATAATGTGTTTTAAATTAAGCTATTGGGTAGTCAATCTCCGGCTAAAGTGCAACAGCTAACAAGCGGCTCAAGAGGGATTGCCAACGCTTGGCGACTTTAGTGCAAAATTGAAGTTCAGTGTTTACGGTGTGTTTTTTGAGTTCGGCGGTGCGTTGCCAACCCCTTAGCCGGGCGTTATATTTTTTTAAGTTCAGCAACCAAAAGGATTCATGATGAACGTGGATAAAGCGAAAAAACGCATATTGAAACGAGTACAAAGAGGTTTCAAAGGTTATCCGCAAATATCATTAGAGTATTTCGGTAAAACGACGGACTTAGCGACCGAAGTCGTTATCACCTTTTTACCTGAAGAGAATGCCGATCCCCAAATACAACGTTTTACAAGTGACAAAGATGCCCGCGAAGACGAAGCGATTCAATCTGTATTGTTAAAAATCATTGAGCGTGCGGAAGCTGCTACAGTTTTGGAAAAGCAAGAAATATCAGTTTGTTAATGGTTTGTCGGCAATCCTAAACAGTCGGTCACGTTAGTGTAGAGAATGAAAATATAACAAACGGCTCAAGAGGGATTGCCAACGCGTGGCGGCTTTAGTACAAAATTGAAGTTCAGTGTTTACGGTGTGTTTTTTGAGTTCGGCTATGCGTTGTCAACCCCTTAGCCGGGCGTTATGTTTTTAGAGGTTTACTATAGATGAAAGTGAGCAATCCCTTAACGATAATAGCTATATTTTCGGGTATAGCTGAGAGTTTTGCGACTGTAGCATTAGTCGCTCTCCCCCCAGAAATACAGGTTAAGTTCGTACAGTTTGTAATCTGGTTTCCAGTGCTTCTTGTGATATTGTTTTTCCTTGTCTTAGTTTTTAAACCATTGGTTTTGTATGCTCCTAGTGACTGGAGAGACGAAGATAAGTTTTTAACTGCCCTGAAGGTTCAGCGTTCTGTTGATTACTTTTTTAGCCGTGAAGCTAGTCAGTTCGAAAATTACTCGAAAGATGAAATGCATAAGCTACAACAAGCCTTAAATAAATCAATTGAAAGGAACTTGTATCAAGCCGAGCGTGAATGCATTCTTGAATATATTAAAGAGGGTTTTACTGGGACCAGTATACTTAGTGAAAAAACGGGTTATCCGCCAAGTTTAGTCAAAGAGCTCATTCAACAACTTCGTGAAGACAAAATTATAAAGCTAGATAAGCTAACTGGTAGATTTGCAATCGTTTGAAGTACAAACATAACAAACGCTTCAAGAGGGACAGC
Source organism: Vibrio sp. B7 (assembly GCF_963888765.1). Classification (NCBI taxonomy): domain Bacteria; kingdom Pseudomonadati; phylum Pseudomonadota; class Gammaproteobacteria; order Vibrionales; family Vibrionaceae; genus Vibrio; species Vibrio sp. B7. The sequence continues at coordinate 6,443 of NZ_CAWPKR010000014.1, read as the reverse complement.
CAACGCGTGGCATTTTTACTATGCGTTGGTTTTTGTGATTACGGTGTTATGCGGAAGCTCAGTAGTAGCGTTGGCTGCCCCTTAAGCGGGCGTTATGTTTACTTGTATTTCAATGGCTTAAAAACTCTTCGATCTCTGTTCTTTGTCCCTTTAGCCATTCGTTCGAGTTGCCTCAGCAAATCCGCATTGTCGGCCTAAATTCGTGAATTTCTCAGCCCGTAAAACATGCCAATATTCGTGCGTTGCTTCATTTGCAGGTCGTGGCAGTTGGCTTCAAATCTCACTGGCTCTAAGTCGCTTTGAACGTATTAGCCAAGTAACATGTCAGCTTGGCAGTTGCCTCGGCAATTTACCATTGTTCTGCGCTGTGGTTGGAAAGAGAGGGCGCTTGTTGAACGTTTGTCGGGTTGCCTCATTGGGCAGGGAGGTGGAATTACGCGCTTGGTGTTTCGTGCATTTGGCGGCCAAGTGAGGTTAGGCTTGTGATTCACTTCTTGAAATACGTTTAACAACGCAGTTCTTTGCCAAATAAATCAGTCATTTGTGGTAAAACATAACAAACAATTCAAGCAGACCCTCAACGCGTGGCACTTTTGGTTTGCGTCGAGTTTCGTGTTGCCGAGCAATGCGGAAGGTTAACCAGAGCGTTTCGGGCTACTTAATTGGGCGTTAGGCAAGGTGAGTTTTTATCAGCTAAAACGAGGAAATTGAGCGGTAAATTCCATGTTCTCAGGCTGGACTTAAGCAATAAATCGTCATCACATATTTGTTGTTTCTTGATCGTGTTGCGTTGCTTTTCGTTGAGAATTTAGCGGCAAAATAACCTTCGGCATCCAAACGTCCGCCGAGCATGCTACGCTCGTCACTTTTCTTCCAAATCGCTCAATTTGAGTTTTTTTGTTTCTTTGCTGATTTAGCATTTTGGTTTATAAATGAATCGGTTAGTTGTTTTAAAATTTACAAAAGCCTTGTTCTTTGGTTGTGAAAGTGCCGGTGTCAATTGGTTGGCCTAACAAACGGCTCAAGAGGGATTGCCAACGCGTGGCGGCTTTAGTACAAAATTGAAGTTCAGTGTTTACCGTGTGTTTTTTGAGTTCGGCTATGCGTTGTCAACCCCTTAGCCGGGCGTTATATGCCAGAGCAAGGAATGCGGAAAAATGTCAGAAAAACATATGTTGAGAGCATTAGAAATCTCTCGAAATGCCTTACCTAATTGTACTCCAAACCCACCTGTTGGTTGCGTACTAGTCAAAGATGATACGGTGGTTTCTGAGGGCTATACACAGGCTATTGGTGGAAACCATGCAGAAGTACAAGCACTGAATTCCTATGATGGAACTCTTGATGGCGTCGTTGCTTATGTCACTTTAGAACCTTGCTCTTTTGTCGGTCGAACTCCAGCTTGTGCAAACACGTTAGTAAAATCAGGCATCAAACATGTTGTCGTTTCAATGCTTGACCCAGATGAACGCAATAGTGGTAAAGGTATTGCCATACTAGAGCGGGGTGGTATTAAGGTCGATATTGGTCTTTGCTATGAGCAAGTCAGTAGTTTTCTAGTGCAATATTTGGGTAAGTCGTAAAGGCATATAACAAACAATTTAAGAGGGATTCCCAACGCTTGGCATTTTTGTTTCTACTTCAATTTTAGTGGTTACGGTACAATGTGTTAGGTTGGGTGGTAGCGTTGCTCACCCCTTAATTGGGCGTTATGATTCACCCGGATTCAGTAAAACATCTTGATATCTCGGTAAAAATTTTCATGCGCGCCTAGGGCGATGAGTTCAAGAGTTACCGTCCCATCTTGATAGCTATAGCCAAGAAGAGTGAGTTGCTTAACCATTTTGAATTTATAAACACGGAGAAAGGACAAATCTCCTTTTTTCTGCTCGCCTAAAAGCGGATCTTCGATAAGTGCTTTGACCGCATTGTCCAGATCCACTTTCTGATTTTGGTGGAGTTTTTTAACGGTTTTCTTGAATGATGGCGTTTGAAGAACCTGTGTAATATTAGCCAAAGTTGTATGCCTCAAGTTTTCCGGCTTCTTTTTCAGCTTTAGCTATAATGGCTTGTCGAACAAATTCATAAGGTAAATCTGGGTTATCTTCCATCATTTCCCCAATTTTAGCCCAGTGTTCAATTTGTTTTGGTGTAGTGCGATTCAATGCTTTGGCCATGATAGCGGCTTTATCTACGAGGTCTTGATCAAGGCGTATGCTAGCGGTAGACATAATGTGCTCCTTCATTTAAAGTTTTAATAATTGTAGCGTGGCGCTACGAAGGTAGCAAGGTGAATCATAACAAACGGCTCAAGAGGGATTGCCAACGCGTGGCGGCTTTAGTATAAAATTGAAATTCAGTGTTTACGGTGTGTTTTTTAAGTTCGGCAGTGCGTTGTCAACCCCTTAGCCGGGCGTTATGTTGCCCCGATAAATTTGGAAATCTAGAGTTCGAAAATGATAAGAAAGTACAATTCACATGACTTAGATTCGGTTCTTGAAATCTGGCTTGAAGCCTCTGTTAAAGCGCATGATTTCGTCCCGGCGAACTTCTGGGGATCTCAAGTTGAGAACATGCGTAATATTTATATTCCTGCTTCAGAAGTCTTCGTTTATGAAATTGAGTCGAAAATAGTTGGTTTTTACGCGCTGTATGAAAGTACTTTGGCTGCCATATTCGTGTTTCCTGAATTTCAGGGTAAAGGCATCGGTAAGCAGTTATTAAGTCATGCCAAAGCTCAAAGGGCGATCTTGAGCCTTTCCGTATACAAGGAAAATCAGGCTAGTTATCAGTTCTATTTGTCTCAAGGTTTTGCAGTCGTCAGTGAGCAACTAGACGAGCATACGGGACACCCAGAGTACACAATGAGTTCGGGCACATAACAAAGCGTTTAAGTGGGATTTGGCACGCGTGGCATTTTCGGTTTGCGTTGGGTTCAGTGATTAAGTCGCTGTGCGGTAGCTTTTGTATTATGTGCCTGCACCCCTTAACGCGGCGTTATGCTTTTCGGGAGGATATATGGAAGCTTCGCTGTATGGCGCAAAAGGCTCGAATAGCTCTGAAAGGGTGGAGTGGGTACTCAATTTTAAGGGTATACATTACGATAGAATTGAGATCAGCTCTGACGAACTAACGACAACATACCTAGATATAAATCCTTTTGGATATGTTCCATCTCTTTGTATCGATGGTTCGGTTTTTTCTGAATCAATTGCAATTATTGAGTATTTGGAAGAACGATTTCCTACTCCAGGCTTATTTGGCAAAAGTCTCAATGAAAAAACGCACATTCGCAGAGTTTGTGAGTACGTAAACTCCAGTATTCACTCTCCCCAAAACAGAACAGTATTAAGGTTCATGCGTCCAGAGTTAGATGAGACGTCAAAGCGCGAACTTCGTGGTGACTGGATTATGCGGTGCTTAGAAAAGTTAAGTACATCGATCTGTTGTGAGTCAGGATTTGCAGTGGGTAACGACTTTAGCGTAGCCGATATATTTGTGGCTTCAATCTACAAAAAAGCGTTGCAACATGGTTGTGTGAGAAACGGCTTTTACGACAAGCATTTGATGTACATAAGGGCAAATGACAGTATTGTGGTTTCAGAACCACAAGCATAACAAACAATTTAAGAGGGATTCCCAACGCTTGGCATTTTGCTTCTACTTCAATTTTAGTGTTTACGGTACAATGCGTTAGGTTGGGTGGTAGCGTTGCTCACCCCTTAATTGGGCGTTAGGCAAAACAATTTAGTGAGAAGTAGTATGAAAGTTTTTTATTCTTGGCAAAGTGATACTGAAGCCAAGTTCAATCGTCACTTTCAGCTTGATTGTCTGAAAGCTGCGGTTAAACAAATTAACCGCGAACTTGAGTTAGATGAACCCATTCGCGAAGATCACGATACAAAGGGTGTTACCGGATCTCCAGATATCGCCTCTACGATTCTAAATAAAATAGAAAGTTGTGAAGTGTTCCTGGCAGACATCACATTCGTTTGCCACTCTGAGAGTAGTAGAGCTCTTTCGAACCCCAATGTGCTAATTGAATTAGGCTATGCTATGCACGCATTAGGCAGTGGTAGGATTATCAATATTATGAATACCGCTTTTGGTGAACCTGAGGGTAAGATTCCATTTGATTTAGCGCACAAACGCTGGCCTATCACCTACAATTTAAGTCCCGAGAATATGTCGGAAAAATCCCAAATCAAAAGGGATCTAGTTTCGGTGCTTGTGCATGCGATTAAACCGTTTGCGAAACAACGAAAGGTCGCTAAGCCAGTTTTTGAAAATAGCGCCGCAAAGATAAGGCACTCAGAAGATTTAAGAAAACAGCTTAGTGATTATATACAAAGGATTAATAACGAAGGGTTGCGTCGAAAAGCTATAATTCGAGATATTGACCGTGTTGAGTCTTATCCCGAAGTCGTCGAAAGTGAGGGTATTTCACCTTGGTTCAGCGTTGAGTTAGCTCAACTCTATCACAGAGGCGTTCAAGTTTTCTTGAGAGCAGGTGCTGTTATGCTATGTGATGATGGAACATATAGGTTTCGTGATAACTCAAAAAGTGAAAAGGGTGATGAAAGAGTTTTCCTCATAGGTGAAATTCCATTTACCAACATTGTTTCCATCAATTTTGATGGTGATGAGTATGACTATTTTCCCCATGTCTTTTGCCATTTTTCTGAGCCCAATGGAGAACCATACGAGCGTTTAATTGTTTGTAAAGAAATCGAAATGGGTCACGGGCACAAATACTATTCTGAAATTGGAACACTTGAAAATATGCAAAAGAATAGTGAAAAGTACGGTGTTAAAGATTTTGCCTAACAAACAATTTAAGAGTGATTCAGCACGCTTGGCATTTTTGGTTTGGGTCTAATTTAGTGTTTGCGGTGTTCAAATTGAGTGCTGTGGTAGCGTGCTTCACACCTTAATTGGGCGTTAGGCAAGGTGAGTTTTTATCAGCTAAAACGAGGAAATTGAGCGGTAAATTCCATGTTCTCAGGCTGGACTTAAGCAATAAATCGTCATCACATATTTGTTGTTTCTTGATCGTGTTGCGTTGCTTTTCGTTGAGAATTTAGCGGCAAAATAACCTTCAGCATCCAAACGTCCGCCGAGCATGCTACGCTCGTCACTTTTCTTCCAAATCGCTCAATTTGAGTTTTTTTGTTTCTTTGCTGATTTAGCATTTTGGTTTATAAATGAATCGGTTAGTTGTTTTAAAATTTACAAAAGCCTTGTTCTTTGGTTGTGAAAGTGTCGGTGTCAATTGGTTGGCCTAACAAACGGCTCAAGAGGGATTGCCAACGCGTGGCGGCTTTAGTACAAAATTGAAGTTCAGTGTTTACAGTGTGTTTTTTGAGTTCGGCTATGCGTTGTCAACCCCTTAGCCGGGCGTTAGTTGAATAAGGAAGTTTCGTGGATATATTAGGATTACTATCAGGTGCTTTAGCTCAAGTTTGGTACATCATACCTCTGTTACTTTTCGTTTCGATATTCAAGAGCCGATGGTTTAAAGGTATGTTCGGGGAGTTCTTGGTAAACAGACTGCTGTCACAGTTACCTGAGTCAGACTACACGTTAGTACAAGATGTAACCTTACCCACAGAAGATGGCACAACACAAATCGACCATGTTGTTGTATCTAAGTTCGGTATTTTTGTTGTTGAAACGAAAAACATGAAAGGGTGGATCTTTGGCTCAAAAAGTCAAAAACAATGGACTCAAAAAATCTATCGGCATACTTCTAAATTTCAGAACCCTCTTCATCAGAATTATAAACATATTAAAACCCTTGAATCATTGTTGGGCATAGATTCATCTAAGCTGCACTCGGTCATCGTTTTTATTGGTGATAGTATGTTTAAAACTGAGATGCCTAACAATGTTACTTACGCACGAGGTTGCTTGGATTACATTAAGCAGTTCATACAGCCAGTATTTTCAGAGACTGAGTACGCTCAAATTATCGCAGCAATCAATGAAATTAAGCTAAAGAAAGGCATAGTTACAGATTTAAAGCATAGGCAACATGTTAAAGAGCTGGTCGCTTCAAAAGAAAACATAAAGCAATGTTCACGTTGTGGCTCTGAAATGGTGGTGCGTGAAACAAAGCGTGGCGAAAATAAAGGTAAACAGTTTTGGGGTTGCTCCTCTTTCCCTAAATGTAGGTCAGTGGAAGAATTCAACTAACAAACGCTTCAAGACGGATTCGCAACGCTTGGCGGTTTTTGTTTGCATTGATTAAGGTGTTTACGGTGTAATAATTGAGTGTCGTGGCCGCGTTGCTCACCACTTAAGCGGGCGTTATACCGCCGAGTACCCCACGTTCAGTAGACACTTTGCTAAGTTAGATCTAGGGTCTAATTGAGAGGTGATTTATGGCTAAACATCGTAATCCAGCGTACACCGAAGAGTTCCGCAAAGAAGCAGTTCGTCTT
>NZ_CAWPKR010000013.1:0-50403 GCF_963888765.1 Vibrio sp. B7 | reverse complement strand
GACACCAAGACAAGAAAGATCAAGAATATGAGGCGCAGTTAGAGTTGAAGATGAACTAACAGCGCGAGGATGCCCCCTTTCAGGGGGCTGTAAACCAAAGCCGCCTTCTAAGAAGGCGGATTTTTACTTTATATCAACATGCCAATCTGGAAAATTAATAGCTTAATTCAATCTCTCGAACATATCTTGATCACCCTATCTGTACTTTCCAAAAATCGATTTATACATTGAACACCTCAGACATAATGTCGTCGTGATCCGCAAAACTTTGTTGGTTAGCATGAGCTAACTGCACACTTGCTCTATTGGATTTAGCACGGTGAGTAGGAGGAAACGTGATGACACTAACATGACTAAACTGCACTTATATACCTACCAGCACCATTCATTATAACGACGGCCTCACCTATTCATTTTTAGGGGCATGCTGACCCAAGCCGACCCAAATAAATACGCATATTCAAATAGCTGTGGCTTCACAGTTCGAGGTTTTGTGCCGTGCTCGGCCTTAAGTCAAATGGCATTTTGATCAAGAAATTATCCAGGAAATCCCAGGTGTTCAAGCGGGTAATAGTAGAATTAGGATGGTTTTTGTTGGCTCGCCAGCGTTTTAAAATCGGTGCTATTAAGGCTATCCATCGTGATATTTAACAATAGCTAGATAGCCTTAATGAGATCGTACTTTTCTTTAATTGGTATAAGGTTATTTTTAGGTGCTTAGATTGCCATTTAAACATGCTCTATCATGGTTAGTGCCTTACGTGAGACTTCTGCGGCGGCTTTAGGGTAGTTTTGTTTTTCAAGGCTATCGGCAAGATAAGCGTAATCAGATACATTGGCACGGAGCGATAACGCTTTTTCCAAATGGCTTTGCGCCTCCGCCCATTTCTGCTCTCTCATATACAATTGAGCCAGTGCGCTGTGTGCTTCGGCGTTACCACTATCCTTACTAATGGCTTCTTGTAACAACAAAATTGCTGGGTATCTATCTGGTAAATTGAGCTCTGCCAATAATGAATACAGAGCTGGCATTGGGTGTTTTTTTAATGTTTCTTTAATGACGGTAAATGCTTCCGAGTCTGCTTTTCGTTGGATCAACTGCTCGATGAAGCATTGAGTTAAAATGACGTCGTTTTTGGTTTTCCTTGGGAGCTTGTCCCAGTGATTGATTAAGCCTTCGCTACCTTGTTGCTGGGCCACGTTTTTTAGTAAACCGCATTGTGCTTTTTGGTTCAGTTGTTGGCTCTCGTCCGCATTAATCTGTTTTGCTTTTTGGAGCTTAGGTAAAAGCTCAAGCAGCGGCTGCCACTGTTCTAGGTGTACGTATGTTGTCTTGAGTAAATTGAGCACGATGGTGTTATTCGTATGAGTGGCTTGTAAGGCTGATAGAGTGCTTAGCGCCTGCTCAAACTCTCCTTCTCGTACTTGCTGTTTGGCACGAGTTAATTCAACAGCTAGGCCTGCATTACTTTGCTGACTGGCGAGATCTAAATAGTGATCTCGTTTTGCTCTGTCGCCCATTCCCTGCGCGGCTTCCGATGCAACAAGATAGCAGAGCAGCGGCATATCATGGTGGTTCGCCCAGCGAGTGACTTTCTTTTCTGCCTGCTTCCAGTCTCCCTCTAGAAGTTTAATGATACCTTCATTGGTATAACGGCGAGAGCGCTTTAACTTACGTACGCTGAACCAGTTTAATGTGTTTGAACTGGCGTAGAATGCTTTTTTGAGGAGATACTCTAAGCTAAATAATCCAGAGAGGAGTGCAATCACAAAGACCACTAAGGTGGTCACGCTCATCTCTATTGTTCTATTAGCTATAGAGATAAGAACATAACCTTGCTGGCCAGCATATTGGGTTCCGATAAATAAACCGGCCCCTAATACTACAAAAAGAAAGATGACTCTAAACATTACTTATCCTCCGTAACGCTCATTGGAGAGACTTCACGGCGTAGGCGTTCAGTGATGACATCAGCGAGTTCGTGCTGAGTTTCAAATTTAACTGGATATTGCACTTGTATATTTTGTTTACTGAGCTGCAATAGCGCGTGATTAAACTGCTGCACACTCTGATCATCGGAATTAAAGAAGCTGGCTGACCATTTATCTGCTGTGCTCAGTGCCGTTGTATAAATCTCTTGTTGTTCTGCGTATACGGCTTTGATGGCGGTTTCTAATTTTGCTTTGAGATTTTCTTTTAGATAGAAGTGCTGTTCAGGTGACAGTAGCGGAATAGCATTACCGTCTCGAGTGCGGAAGGTAATGAAGTTCTCCGAGAAGTCTTTCAATGAGCTAACGAGATTATTTTGCCAGTCGTTAATATTTTCGGAAACTTGTGGTGCTGATTGCTGCTGAGTTTCAGGCAACATGGCATTGGCCAGCGGTAGAGTGTCAACTTGTTGCTGTAAGATTGTTAAGCGTAACACTAGCCCTTCACGATCAATCAATGGGATGATTTTGAGCTGAGTAATGTCACGCGCCATGGCTTTGCGTAGCGGCACTAAGCTTGGGTCATTCAATTCAGCAATACGCTGATCAGCGCTTTCCATTAGCTTGGTCGCGCTGACGATGTCATGTTCTAGAAAAAGTTTACGGCCTGCTAGTTTCACTAAGTAGTCAGCTTCTGCTAGTAGCCAGTCGTTGGGACGGCGGCCTTTGATATCAGCTATCGCCAGTTGCAAGCTGTCGATACTTTTTTGCTGTTGATTCAAGGCTACGTCAGTTTTGTGAGTGAGTTGGTCCGCTTTGGCTTGTGTTTCTTGCTTTATTTGATTGATTTCAGCCGCGAGCTGACTTTGGGTTTGTGTTAATTGAGCCTGCAATACGTTGATTTTGGCTTGGTAAAAGGCGTCTTTTTGCTGCATTTGATAGGCTATACCACCACTGAAAATGATGGATAAGCTAATTGCAATAACAGAAAGTTTGATACTGCGCTTTGCTCGTTTATCACTCTTTTCTTCAGGCTGAGACGTGGGATCCTGCACGTAACTTTTTGGTGAATCAAGGTTATCCGTTGCGTCTTTTTCTGTAACCAGAGGAGGTGTGGCTGCTTTTTCAGGTTCAATATGCGGGTTATTATTTTTGCTTGTCATGCTTAGAGTCCTGTCTAGATTGGCTAATACTAGCCGCGAGTTCTGTATTGGAGGCGCTTCCCACGTTCGTGACGCACCCAAATCCCATGTGCAGCGCCTCTTGTCGAATTCGCTCGCTTGGGACAAAAAGAGCTAAATTTAGCAGCCAGAGTCGTTGTGAATCAGAGAATTGATCCATCATAAAATTGAGTTGACCTGAGCTGGTGACAACTAACTGAGTGACTTGCTGTTGCTGCCACAGAGATATCGATTCGGCGGCAAAGAGGGTGATCGTATCGCGTCGATACACTTCCTTATACACCACATCAGCACCACGCTCGATTAAGCTGTCGTGGATGAGCTCACGTCCGCCATTACCACGTAAAATCATCACCTTAAGGCCCGATATTGATTGCAACTGCGGTAGGGCAAGCAGGTGTTCACTGTCACTTATCTGCGGATAGTGTACTTTTTGTTGGCTTAATTTGCTGAAAACATGTGCGGTTTTTTGACCAACGGCAAGGTATCTGGCGTCATTTGGCCAAAAATATCGATGATCTTGCAAAAATTGATGACTGAACGTCACCGCGTTTTGGCTAACCGCAATAATAATGTCGCATTGCTGAAGTTCTGGGAGTAAATACGGGAGATCGGCTCCTGCATTAATCTGAATCAGTGGATGGTGAACGGAGCGGATACCGAGATCCGCTAATTGTTGGCAAAGTTCAATCCCTTGATTTTCGGGGCGAGTGACCAACACCGTCATGCTTTATTCGTGCTCGCAGTAGAGTTTGGACAGAATATCTCGCGCTCCATCATTGAGCAATTGATGGGCAAGCGTGACTCCTAGTTGCTTGGCATCGGAGCGGTGGCCGCGAATCTCACCTTGTACAATCTTAGAACCATCAGGCTCACCGACTAATGCTCTTAGCCAAATATGATCACCATCGAGCAATGCGTAGCTACCGATAGGTACTTGGCAACCGCCTTCTAATGTTAGGTTCATGGCTCGTTCACATTTCACGCGATCAGCCGTGTCAGAATGGTTGAGTGGCGCAAGCAATGCTCTTAAACGTTCGTCATCTAAACGGCATTCAATCCCGACTGCACCTTGCCCTACTGCAGGAAGCGATTGTTCTGGTTCAATAATGCTGCGAATGCGATCTTCAAGCTTCAGACGTTTTAAACCTGCTGCGGCGAGAATAATCGCATCGTATTCACCTGCATCGAGTTTTCCAAGACGAGTACCGACATTGCCACGCAATTCTTTAATCACAAGGTCTGGTCGATATGCTTTGAGTTGGCATTGGCGACGTAGACTGCAGGTGCCGACTATGGCACCTTGAGGCAGTTGTTCAATGCTTTGATAGGTGTTTGAAACGAAAGCATCACGTGGATCTTCGCGTTCACAAATCGTCACTAGTCCAAGCCCTTGAGGGAAATCGACGGGAACATCTTTCATTGAATGCACTGCCAAATCGGCACGGCCTTCAAGCATAGCGACTTCCAACTCTTTGACAAAAAGCCCCTTACCACCCACTTTAGCTAAAGGCGTATCTAAAATGACGTCACCTTTGGTTACCATGGTCACTAATTCCACTTCTAGGCCAGGATGAGCCGCTTGCAGCGCATCTTTAACATAATAAGCTTGCCAAAGGGCGAGCGGGCTTTTACGTGTGGCGATTCGAATGGGTGTTGCGTGAGTCATGATAATCCCGAGTGTAGGTAATGGATGGTTTAATCCTATCATTCCCGCGATGAAAGGTTTACTACTAGATCGTCGCTGTGAAGGATTGATGAAGAGATAGCATAAATTGGTCAAAATTGTGTGATTTATATCTCGTTTATATAATGAGCTATTACGACAAAGTGTAAATAGCTACGACACTATAGCCAAGGTCATTGGAGCGCATTGTAGGCATGCTCCGCCTGAGTGTGATATGCATCGAGAGGGCTTTACCAAATGGAAAGAAAATGTTAGATTGATCACGTTTTTTTGGTGCTTTAGAATAAAATATAATCAAAGCGCGTGTTAATGTTTCAACCAAGGAATCAACCTTGCAGGCTTACACCAAGACGTTAATTCAACGATTAGACAATCTCAACCAGCAACGTACCGAGCGTGCGCTGGCGCTTATGGATTTGCAAAGTCAACGTGTATTTCATTTCATTCCTGCATTACTGCACTTCAATCACCCGATTATTCCCGGCTACTACGATGCAAAAGTCCCTTATGGTGTCTATGGTTTTGAGCCTAACGACATCCAACGTCAGCTGGTTGAAGATACAGAACTCACCTTAGGTCAACCCTTACCGACCGCTGATTCCCCCGCTATTCTTGCTCTGTATACCATGGGCAGTACCTCGTCGATTGGTCAAAGCACCTCGAGTGACTTAGATATTTGGGTATGTGTAGCATCGAGTATGAGCTGTGATGAGCGGGAAAGCTTAAGCAACAAATGTTTGTTGATCACTGATTGGGCAAAGAGCCAAGGGGTGGAAGCTAACTTTTTCTTGATGGATGAGCTACGTTTTCGCAGTAATCATTCTGAGCAGATGACAGGCGAAAACTGCGGTTCATCGCAACATCTCCTGCTATTAGACGAGTTCTATCGCTCTGCTGTTCGCTTGGCAGGCAAGCGTTTACTGTGGCAAATCGTGCCTCCTGAAATGGAAGAGTGCTACGACGAATACGTGCACGAATTGTGCAGCAATGATTACATTAATTGCAGTGAATGGATCGATTTTGGTAAGTTGAACCGCATTCCTGCTGAAGAGTATTTCGGCGCAAACCTTTGGCAGCTTTATAAAAGCATCGACTCGCCTTACAAGTCAGTGTTAAAAGCGATTCTGCTTGAGGCGTATTCGTGGGAGTACCCACACACGCAATTATTAAGCATTGATACCAAACGACGGTTTTTTACTCATGAACCTGATTTGTACAGTATGGATGCTTACTATTTGATGCTTGAAAAAGTGACGCGTTACCTTGAACGCATTGGTGATTCTGCCCGTCTTGATCTGGTGCGTCGTTGTTTCTATCTCAAAACGCATGAAAAGTTATCCCGTGAGCCGAGCTTAGGCTCAGTGGCATGGCGTCGAGAAGCATTAAGCCACATGATTCAGCAATGGAATTGGTCGGAATCTGTTGTTCAAGAATTAGACAATCGCCGTAATTGGAAAGTCGAACAAGTTAAAGTTGTCCACCATGCGTTGTTAGATGCGTTGATGCTGAGCTATCGAAACCTGATCCAGTTTGCGCGTCGTAATGACATCACCTCGGCCATTAGCCCACAAGATATATCAATCCTCGCGCGTAAGTTGTATGCGGTGTTTGAGGTGTTGCCGGGTAAAGTCACGCTACTGAATCCACAAATTTCGCCAGATCTGCACGAGCCGGATCTCTCGTTCATTCAAGTTCGGGAAGGGCGAGCCAATAAAGCGGGCTGGTATCTGTATAAACAGCCTCTGGTTGCCCATCGTATGATTGGCCAACCTTTCCTTGAGCATAATGAATACCTCAGTAAGCTGGTCTCTTGGGCCTTCTTTAATGGTTTGATCACGGAATCAACTCATTTGCATTCAGTAGTACGTGACGCACAGTTGGATATTGATAAGTTCTATCAAATGGTTAGCGATTTGCGTAATACCTTCTCGTTGCGTAAGCGGCGGCCGACCATGCAGGCCTTAGCGAGCCCTTGTGAAATCAGTCAACTGGCGATGTTCATCAACTTTGAAAATGATCCTACTGCGGAATTAAGCGGTAAATCGCTCAAAATTGATTTGAAAAATATAGATATTTTCAGTTTCGGATCTGAGCAAAAAAGCTTAGTTGGTAGTGTCGATTTAGTGTATCGCAACTCGTGGCATGAAGTACGGACTCTCCATTTTACTGGCGAAACGGCGATGCTCGACGCGTTGAAAACCGTGCTTGGCAAAATGCACCAAGATGCGCTACCGCCAGAGTCTGTCGATGTATTTTGTTACAGCAAAAGTCTGCGTGGCGTGATGCGCAACATGGTGTACCAGTTGCTGGCGGAATGTATCGATTTGCGTTTGAAACCGGTAGAGCAAGAGAAACGTCGCCGTTTTAAAGCGTTACGCATTGGCGATCAAATGTATGGTCTGTTTTTTGAACGGCGAGGGGTTTCGGTACAGAAGTTGGAAAATTCGGTAGATTTTTACCGCAGTATTTCAACCAACAAATTGAAAGGTTCACCGCTGTTAATGCTCGATCGCGATCAAGATTATCAACTGCCGGAAATCGTCGATGGTTTTGCTAGTGAAGGCTTAGTGCAGTTTTTCTTTGAAGATACCGATAAAGGCTTCAACATTTATGTGTTGGATGAGTCGAACCAAATTGAAGTCTATCACCAGTTCAGCGGCGAAAAAGATGAGATGATCACTAACGTCAACAGCTTTTATACCTCAGTGCGCGACGGTAACCCACTCTCCGCTAAACTTATTAACTTCAATCTGCCGCAGTATTATCAAATCGTCCACCCAGAAGAAGGGGAAAGCTATATTGTCCCTTATCGTAACGATTCCGCGCTCTATTCTCGTCCTTCAAAAGCGGTCAACGCTTAGTTCGGTAGCGCCAAGTCACACATCTGTCACTTGGCGTTGTTGCTTTACACCCAGTCGATCGTTTCGCCAGCGTGTTTTTCACATTCTTGTTTCACCATCGCAATCAATTCCAGCCCTGTTTTTGAACAAATCCAGTTTTGGTCGATCAGTTTGAAATGGAAACCGCCTGACTTTGATGCCAGCCAAATTTCATGCATTGGCTCTTGGCGGTTAATAATAATTTGGCTGCGGTCATCAAATTCTAACGTCATCACATTGCCTGAGGTTTCGTAATCAATGTCGGCACCTGCGTTGTCTATCGCTTGTTCAATGATTTCTAGCTGCTCATCGACAAGTTGGTGAAATTCAGTATCGTTCATCCTGTCTATCCTATTGCTTTTCCTGATTGTGGTGCGATTATAGGGGGCATTGACTCAATAATCACGACATGCAAAATGAAAAAATCAATCGCTGCACTTTTTATGTTGTCACTCCTTGCTCTCGCAGGGTGTGGTCAAACCGGGCCGTTATACATGCCAGCAGAGCCTGAGCAGAGTGAACAACCTCAGCCATAGTCATTGATTTAGCTTAAAGGAAACGAATTTTGGATTACTTCAATTATCAGGACGATGGTCAGCTTTGGGCTGAAAATGTCGCATTAACAGAGTTGGCTGAGCAATACGGCACGCCTTTGTATGTCTATTCTCGCGCTACTTTAGAGCGTCACTGGCATGCTTTTGATAAGTCGGTAGGCGAACATCCTCATCTGGTGTGTTATGCGGTGAAGGCTAACTCAAACTTAGGTGTATTAAACACGTTGGCGCGTTTAGGGTCAGGTTTTGATATTGTTTCGGCAGGAGAGCTTGAGCGTGTTGTGGTGGCGGGTGGTGACCCGGCGAAAGTGGTATTTTCTGGCGTCGGTAAAACGGAAGCGGAAATGAAACGCGCGTTGGAGCTCAAGATTAAATGCTTTAACGTTGAATCCGAGCCTGAATTAGCACGTTTAAATAAAGTGGCTGGCGAGCTGGGTGTCAAAGCACCGATTTCACTGCGCATCAACCCTGATGTGGATGCACAAACCCACCCTTATATTTCAACCGGTTTGCGTGACAATAAGTTTGGTATTGCTTTTGACCGTGCACTGGATGTTTATCGCTTGGCACAAAGCCTAGAGAATCTCAGCATTCACGGTATTGATTGCCACATTGGCTCTCAACTGACCGCCATTGCCCCTTTTATTGATGCAACCGATCGCTTACTTGCGTTAATTGATCAGCTTAAAGAGGAAGGGATCACCATTAAACATTTGGATGTTGGTGGTGGTTTAGGTGTGGTGTATCGCGATGAGTTACCCCCGCAGCCTTCCGATTATGCCAAAGCCTTGTTGGCGCGTTTGAGTAACCATCAAGATCTCGAACTGATTTTTGAACCGGGACGTGCTATTGCGGCTAACGCGGGCGTGTTGTTGACGAAAGTAGAGTTTCTCAAACATACCGAACACAAAAATTTTGCCATTATTGATGCGGCGATGAACGATTTGATGCGCCCAGCGCTTTATCAAGCTTGGCAAGATATTGTTCCTGTTGTGCCGCGCCAAGGTGAAGCGCTAACCTATGACTTGGTTGGGCCTATTTGTGAAACCGGTGACTTCTTGGGTAAAGATCGTTCATTGGTCTTGGATGAGGGAGATCTACTGGCGGTTCGCTCAGCAGGAGCTTACGGTTTTGTGATGTCTTCGAACTATAATACACGTACTCGCGTGGCGGAAGTGATGGTGGATGGTGCACAAACCCACCTTGTTCGTCAGCGTGAAGCACTATCGAGCCTATGGGCATTAGAGCGTATTCTGCCGGAGTAAATTGAAGCATTATGCATTTCCATTTTTCTAAAATGCACGGTTTGGGTAATGACTTCATGGTCGTTGATTGCATTACACAAAACGTCTTCTTCTCCCCTGATTTGATCCGCCGCTTGGCGGATCGTCATACTGGCGTGGGGTTTGATCAGCTATTAGTGGTTGAAGCGCCGTATGATCCGGAAAGTGATTTTCACTACCGTATTTTTAATGCCGATGGCAGCGAAGTCGAACAGTGTGGCAACGGCGCACGTTGCTTTGCTCGCTTTGTGCGGATGAAAGGGCTGACCAATAAGTACAGCATTGGAGTCACGACTAAAAAAGGCAAAATGGTTTTAAATGTTGAAGAGGATGATCAAATCACCGTCAACATGGGCATACCAGAATTTGAGCCTAATAAGATTCCATTTCGAGCCAAACAGGCAGAGAAAACTTACATCATGCGCGTTGAAGAGAAAACCTTGTTCTGCGGGGCGGTGAGTATGGGCAATCCGCATGTGGTGACAGTGGTGGAGGATGTGACAACCGCTGAGGTTGAAATTTTGGGTCCACTGCTTGAATCTCATGAGCGTTTTCCAGAGCGTGTTAACGCAGGCTTCATGCAAGTGCTGAATCGCAATGAAGTGAAGCTACGTGTTTATGAACGTGGCGCGGGTGAAACTCAAGCGTGTGGCAGTGGCGCGTGTGGCGCGGTTGCCGTTGGTATTCTTCAAGGGTTATTGGCGGAAGAGGTGACAGTACACTTACCTGGTGGCTCGTTAGAGATCCACTGGCAAGGGCCGGGTAAGCCACTCTATATGACAGGCCCTGCGACTCATGTGTTTGATGGTCAAGTCTCTTGTTAGGGTTAAGTAAGATAAGGAATCATTTTGTCACACGTTGAAGCGGATGCACTCACAGCCGAAGTTGTGGCTGAATATTTACGAGATCACCCAGATTTTTTCCTCCAGCGTTCAGAGCTGGTTGACAGGCTCTCCTTGCCGCACCATCAACAAGGTGCGGTCTCTTTGGTGCATGTACAACTGAATCGTCAGCGCCAGAGAATTGAGGAGTTAGAGGAAGAGATCACAGCCTTTATGTCATTAGCGGCCAATAATGACCGCACTTTCCACGAATTTATGGATCTGCAAGAGCAGATCTTAAAATGTCATTCAATGCCGCAAGTATGCAAGGCAATAGAAAACAAAGCGCAAACCTTAGGTTTGGTAGCGTATATTCGTTTACTGGCCTCGCCTGAAACCGATTATCAATTGACCCAAGAGCAATGGCAGCGTTTTTCAACTAACCATTTTAATGGCAAAAATGCTTATTTAGGGCGTATGAAAAAGTTGGATCGCCAAGCGTTATTTGGTGAACAAACCGCTGTGCCAGAAATGGGTTCGTATGTGGTGCTACCATTAGGTAAGCGCTCATCACAAGGCGTATTAGCGTTTGCAAGTGAAGATGGCGGCCATTTTCAACCGAGTATGGATACCCTCTTTTTACGTCATTTGGCGTTAGTTCTCTCTCATTTAATTGAGACTCTACCTTGGCAACCGATTGAGCATGACCGAATCAGCCACACCTCTGCCTAACGGCTTACAGCAGCCCTTAACTCGCTTCTATGAATATCTGCGGAGCGAGAAAGGGTTGAGCTTGCACACCCAACGCAATTACAAACAACAGCTGGAAACCATGGCGCAGCATTTGGTGCAGATGGGGCTGAATCAATGGCAACAAGTCGATGCCGCTTGGGTGCGACAGCTGGCGAGCAAAGGGATGCGTGAAGGGATGAAAGCCAGCAGTTTAGCGACGCGTCTCTCTTCATTGCGCAGTTTTTTTGATTTCTTGATCTTGCGTGGTGAACTGACAGCTAACCCGGCCAAAGGCGTTGCAGCACCGCGTAAAAAACGCCCGTTACCGAAAAACTTAGATGTGGATGAAGTCGCACAACTACTCGAAGTCAAGGATGATGATCCGCTATCAGTGCGCGATCGAGCCATGATGGAATTGATGTATGGTGCTGGGTTGCGTTTAGCGGAGCTCGTCAGCATTAACGTAAAAGACCTGAGCTTTAGCCGCGGCGAGATTCGAGTGGTGGGTAAAGGGGATAAAGAACGTAAGGTGCCTTTTGCTGGCCAAGCCAAAGAATGGGTGGCGCATTGGTTGAAAATACGGACGCAGTTTGCGAACGCTGATGAGCAAAGCTTGTTTGTTTCAAAGCTGGGTGTTCGTATTTCGCATCGCAACGTACAAAAACGCATGGCCGAGTGGGGGCAAAAGCAGGCGGTGGCTAGCCATATTAGCCCACATAAACTGCGCCACTCTTTTGCGACTCACATGCTTGAATCGAGCAATAATTTACGTGCTGTGCAAGAGTTGCTGGGTCATGAGAATATTTCGACGACGCAAATTTATACTCATTTGGACTTTCAACATCTTGCGCAGGCCTATGACCAAGCGCACCCAAGAGCACGTAAAAAGAAACAGAGCGAGTAACGCATGCACTTTTATCGCAATATCGGCCCCATTAAAGCGATGAGCTTTGATTTGGACGACACGCTGTATGACAACCATCCAGTGATCCGTCATATTGAGCAGCAAATGGTCGTGTGGCTGCACACTCATCATCCGCTTTCCGCGACGCGTCCGATAAGTTGGTGGCAGCAACTTAAACAGCAACTGGCGCTGCAAGAGCCACTGCTCGGTCATGATGTCACTCAGTGGCGATTTAAGCAGATAGAACAAGGCTTAATTCAATTAGGCTATTCGCCGCAACTTGCTTTACAGGCTGCGCAGAATGCCATTGAAGAAGTGTTGCGGTTACGTCACTTAATCACGGTGCCAGAGAAGACGCACCGCGTGATGACCGAACTGGCAAAGCGCATGCCGTTAGTAGCGATTACCAACGGCAATGTTGACCCGCACAAAATTGGCTTGGGGCATTATTTTCAACAAATTTTTAAAGCGGGTCCCGATGGCTTGGCTAAGCCGTATCCGGATCTTTTTGACAAAGCGCAGGCTGCATTACAGTTACCTGCAGCCTCGATTTTACACGTTGGTGATCATCTGATAACCGATGTGCAAGGCGCAAAATGCAATGGTTTCCAAGCCTGTTGGTATAACGATCAAGGGCAAACCTTGCTCGCCAGTCGTCAGGCCAAAGTGTTGCCTGATATTGAAATCCATCAACTGGATTCATTACTGCAGCTTTAGGGCGTGACCGCTTTTATCCGCTTGAAAAGCCTTGAGATAGTAAGTGAAAAACGCGCGTAACTCTCTCGCATTATTTGGTTCTCCGAGAGAGTTGAGCAGCTCAACGCCCACTTCTAACGTGCATAAATGGCCAGCATCTTGATTTCGCCTTAATCCATACTGAGAGATTTGATTTGGGGTGAGGTGTAGCTGCGGTAAATCGGATAACCAAGGGCTCTTATTGAGCATCTTCTTGGCTTCTTGCCATGTCCCATCCAGGATAATAAACACGATTTCTTGAGTGTCAGACGTTGAGAGAGATTGGTATTCGGTGATCGATTGACTGCGCGTCGAAGGAAAAATAACCACCGCGTGTAACTTCTCATCTAGAATTCTCTTGTGTAATGATTTCGCCGTAGAGACTCGGTCCCAGATGTACACTGAGGAATTGGGCAAGCTACGCAGCAGCAGTTTGCCAGTATTGGTCGCTCGATGCGGTTCATTTTCATGCATCAGTAGTGCAATGCGCAGTTGGCTATCCAGTGTTGGTTGCAGTGAACAGATGCATTGATAGCTAAAATGGCAAACTGGGCAAGGGCACGGTCTGGTCACTTATGGTGTCTCGATATTTTCAGAAAATAACGTTAAACCGCCATTGGCGATAGGGTAGAGTACATCGCCCACCTTCTCTTTTTCTGCTTTCAGTTGGTAACCAGTGCGAGTAAAGATACGTTCAGAAAGCAGATATTGTTGCTGGTGGCGCGTCATGACAACTTGGATCTGATTTAGGTTTAATGGTTGCCAAAACCCCTTTTCAACGGTCGATGGCTGACCATCGTTGTAGTCATAATGAGTGCTAGCGGTATGATCCGCATTCAGTTGCAAACGAATCGTGAAATCCCTATTTTGGGTCGAAGTAGCATGATAATCCCCAACCCATGGAAGCGTCGCATCACTATTACCTAAGGTGGCACACCCCTGATAGCTTTTCTCACCGACTTTCAAGGTGGAACTCCAGCCGTACAGCGAGTCACTCATCCCGTCACTGCACATTTTTTGTGTGAGGAGCAGCGAACCTTGATTCATTTGGTACTCGCGCTTGGTTTCAGATAGCTGACTTTTTGTGATAGCGAATGTTTGAGTTTCACCGCTGATGGTTTGAAAGTTAAGGTTTTTCCCTTCAAAGTGGATGGACCATGACGGTTCGTTGCCAAAAGCGCGTGTCGGTTTGAGTGGTTGATTGCAGCGTTTAGGATTTTCAGCACTGAGCATATTGATGCTGGTCACGTTGAAACGTGCGCTGGAATCGGCATCGAAGCCTGTGCGGCTTGGCGCTGATAAAGTACCGATGAGCTCTCCATACAAAGGCTGATAAGGCGAGCGAGCCAAACTCAAGGCTTGCTGAGTCTGCTGTGGCGTCAGTGCTAGCCAATATTGTTGATTGCTACCACAAGGTGTAAAGGTTTGCGCCTCATGACCTACCACGACTTCTCCACGCATAATAAAGGGCAGTGCTTTAATTGAACTGGGTTTATCCAAACTTGCCATCGGTACGGCTGGTGGCTGTGATGCGTTTTTTGTCGCGCAGGCTTGCAGCATTAACGTGGTCAATAACAGCGCGGAACAGTGAAGCACTTTCATAACAGACTCTTTTTGGGCAATGCAACGAGACTAGATTATGGCACAAAGGCGCTGGCAAATTGAACTGATGGGTGTGAATTTAACAACCCGCGGACAAGAATCAGAGATAAATCGCGAAGTCGTTATGAACAAAAACACAGCGCTCAAATGGCGCTGTGTTTTTGTGACCGCTCGTTACTGCAGGCTGCTGTTACAATAAATGTTCACGCAAATAGTGAGCCACGGCGTCTTCTGCATTGCTACCAATCACTGTGTTATTAGGCAGTGCATTGAACACTTTTTGATGCGATGTGCCCATCACCAAGCCTTTACCAGCCATCGACAGCATTTCCACATCGTTCATACCATCGCCAAACGCAATACAGTTATCTAGGGTCAGGTTTAATGATTCTGCAACGGCTTTGAGCGCATCCCCTTTCGACACTTCTGCTGCCATCACTTCCAAACACCAAGGTGTTGAGAAGGCGACGTTCAGTTTGTCGCCAAAAATATCGTTTAAGCGCTCTTCAAACTGAGCTAATAACTCATGATCTTGCGCTGGGTGGGTGAAGAATATTTTGGCGACGCCCTCGGTAGGTGCGTTATTGACATCAAATACTTGGTAGCTAAAGCCGGATTCTTCGTGGAAATCACGCAGCGTTTCATCTTCTTTATTCAATAACCACGATTCATCTTGATAGATGTGAACAAAAATATCAGGGTTTTGCTTAAACACATCAATGACGGGCTGTACCAATTCTTGCGGTACATTTTTACTGTACATCAGGTTGTCATGTTGATCGTGAACGCGCGCGCCATTGGAAGTAATCATGTAGGCTGGAATGCCCGCTAACTGGCGAATACCCGCCACATCAACGTGATGGCGACCGGTAGCGAAGATGAAAGTAAAGCCTTTTTGGTGAAGTGCTTGTAGCGTTTGCTTGGTGAATTTGCTCAATTGGTGGTTTGGCGCAAGTAGTGTACCGTCGAGATCGGACGCCACGATATGAATCGCGTGCTCTTTACATTCGGTGGTCATAAAACCCTCATTATCATGGTCGATTTGGTTTGCAGATCGCAGATGGTGGAGAAACTTTGGTGTGGCTTAGTTTACGCCATCTTAAAGAGGAAAAAGAGGGTAAAACGCTCAATTGAAATTTCCTCTATTTGCTCAGTTCTAACATCTTGATTTAACTGTGTTCTCAAGAGATTGGAATTGCTTAAATAGCTCATCAAGTGCTTGGTTTCGATAGCAATCCTTTTCAAAAAAGAGCTCATGCTTTGCTCCTTCAATGATGACCAGCTTGCTAGATGGATTGGTTTTCGCCAGCTTAGTGACAAAGCGAATTTGATCCGCATTACTGACAATGTCATCCTGTCCTGCTTGCAAGATGAGTGTTGGTAACTTCACTTGACGAGTCATCAGTTGGCACAGCTTCGCTGCCATGAGCCCTTGCCATACCCAGCGCGTGCTAGGGCCGCCGACTTGCAATTCGGGTTTGCGTTGGTACAGGTCTCGAAACCATTGGTAACGCACCTGACTTTGACTTAATGGGTTAATCTCAAAAGGCTTTGCCGAATAGGCTTGATAGCCTGGCGCATAGGTTGGCTTGCTATACATCGCCGTCAGCACTTGGCTCAGTGTCATGGCGATAGGACGTAATTGCCATGGCATGTTGACACCAAACATTGGCGCGCTGAGCACCATAGCCGCAAATGGGTGTTGAGGGTATGTTTGTACATACCGGGTCGCAATGGCACCGCCCATCGAGTGGGCGACGAGAAAACGTTGTGCATAATGGCTTAAGTCAAAGTGCTCAATGACACGCTGCATGTCTAAAATGTAGTCATCAAATTCACCGACATGGCCGATTTGTGGATCGTCGATTAATCGATCAGAAAGCCCTTGGCCACGGTGATCAAAAGAATAAATATCATAACCTTGTTGGAAAAAATCATAAAATAGCTCCTGATATTTCCAGCAAGATTCAATTCGTCCGTTGACGACGAAGATCGCCTTTGAGTGTTGAGGCGAGGTAAGTTTGCACCAATAAAGTTTTGTTTTATCAGCAGATTTGATAAAACCTTCTTCTCTGGAGTGCCAGAAATCGGCAATCGTGGTATTGATCACTTGCTCAAAGAAAGACTCTTGAGTATAAGGTGGGGAGTTTGGACTCGTCTGATTCATAGATTATTCTTATTGGACAGATTCGAGGAATAGTTCATTTTTAGGCTAGATTAGTCTAGTTGAGAGGAATTGCAATGGATACTCATGTTTGGCTTGCCTATGTGGTGACCGCGATACTGTTTAGTTTGGCGCCGGGTTCAGGTACGGTCAATTCCATCAGCAATGGCCTTAGCTACGGTACACGTAAATCACTAGCCGCGATTGTGGGTTTACAATTGGGTTTGGCTTTTCACATCATGTTGGTGGGAGCCGGAATTGGTGCTTTAGTGGCACAATCAGCCATGGCATTTAGTGTGATTAAGTGGGTTGGTGCTGCGTATCTGGTGTGGTTAGGTATTCAAAAATGGCGTGATCGTTCAAGTATGATGACCAATGCAACGGCTCAAATGCAAACGAGTTGGTCTTTATTGCGTCGAGCGGTGTTGATCAACCTGACAAATCCTAAATCCATAGTCTTTCTGGTGGCGCTTTTTCCACAATTTATTGACCCAACCCAAGATCAGTTCATTCAATTGTTGGTGTTAGGCGTGACCACGGTAACCATTGATTCGATTGTGATGCTTGGTTACACCTCCTTAGCCGCACGAATGGGGCGCTTTATTCGTTCAGAGAGTGTCATGAGTAAGATTAACCGAGTATTTGGCTCGATGTTTATTGGTTGTGGAGCGCTACTAGCAGTGGCGAAGTCCTAAGATGGCTATGTCTCAATTATTAGTTGTTAATCACTAATGCATTATTCTTATGTCGCACGACAACCGATCTTAAATGCTAAGCAGCATACGCTTGGCTATGAATTGCTCTTTCGTGATGGGGAAAAAAACGCGTTTCCAGCGCACATTGAGTCGAATCGAGCCACGTATCGCTTGATCGTCGAAAACTTTCTTGCGGTGGGGATCAATCCTAATATTCCCAAATCACGTTGTTTTATTAATTTTCCCTACAAGAGTTTAATTCGCCGTCTGCCTTTAACGTTGCCGCGAGAACAAATTGTGGTGGAAGTGCTCGAAACCTGTGAGCCGACGGATGAACTGCTTGAGGCGATTAAAGAGTTGTATCGGCGTGGCTATCTGGTGGCGCTGGATGACTTTGTGTATGCGCCAGAATGGGAACGCTTTCTGAGTTATGTGCACATCGTCAAGCTCGATATTATGGCGCTGGGCTTAGATCACGCTTGCGAGTTTGTACGTCAGCGTTTAGCGGAAGGCAGTAAGCGTCGTTATTTAGCGGAACGAGTTGAAACGGATCACCAGTTCACCGTGACACGTAATGCCGGTTTTAGCTTTTTCCAAGGTTATTTCTTTAGTAAACCAGAAATGATCAAGCAGCGTTATGTTGGACCAGAGCAGATTATCGCCTTAGAGCTGTTTCGAGAAGTTTGTAAGCCAAATGCTGATTTTGAACGGATTGAATACATTGTCGCGCAAGATGTAGCGCTCTCATACAAGTTGCTCAGATTCGTCAACACTATGTCTGATCGCTTATCCGTGCCGATTTCCTCTTTTCGTCAAGCTTTGGTCTATCTTGGTCAAGATAAACTCAAAACCTTTGTATCATTAGCCGTTGCTTCATTTGTCTCAGCTAAAAAGCCGAAAGAGTTGTATAACCTCTCTTTGCAACGTGCTCAATTTTGCCAATTAATGTCTGGGCATCCTTCATTTAGTCAACATCGCGAGCAAGCTTTTTTAATTGGTCTTTTTTCTGTGTTAGATGCCTTACTGGATATTTCAATTGAAGAGCTGGTTGCGCAGTTACCCTTGTGTGACGTGGTCAAACTAGCACTGCAAAAGCGTGAAGGACCCATTGGCGAGCTGTTGGCACTTGAGGAGTGTTTTGAGCAAGCGGACTGGCAAGGAGTGGAAAGCCATTGTGATCTGCTAGGGCTTGAATTAAATCAAGTCAGTGATGAGCTTTCGGCGGCGCAGCGCTGGAGTCAAGATATTCATCGTTTGCTGTAATAAATTTCGTGAGAATATAAAAACCGCCGTCATAAGCGACGGCGGTTTGCCCAAACTTAGGGTTTATTGCAGCCAAGCATTCAGCATCCATACCAGTTTCTCTTGTTCGCGGATGTAGTCACTCATCAGTGCTGAAGTGCCTTCATCTCCCGCCTGCGTTGCAATTTCAAGAATTTCTCGTTGCTGGTGGATCAATACACTGAATCCCTTAACCAATCCTTGCATGGTTTCTTGACCATTAGTTGCGTTAGTGTGTTCTGACACTTGTGCTGTTGCTAAATAGGCGCTGAAGCTATGCAACGGTTGATAACCTAAAGTCAAAACTCGTTCCGCTAACTCATCAATTTTGACCTGTATGTCAGTGTAAATCTCTTCAAATTTTGCGTGCAGTTCAAAGAACTCTTTTCCTTTGATATTCCAATGGTAACCACGAGTATTCATATAAAACACTTGGTAGTTAGCCAATAATTGGTTTAACGCTTGTGCAAGTTGTTGGCTTTGGTTGGTATCTAAACCGATCAAATTTGTTGTCATGTGTTCACCTCGTTGTCATGGATAAGTGATTTCTCTTGTTAAGCATTAGGTTGCACCTTGAAGTGAACAAAATAAATTCGTTTTGATTGATTTATTCGATAGGTATTAGCTATTAATTATAATGGCGTTAGTGATCCTTTACCGATAATTGACTTGCGGATTACATAGCCAACTATTTCAACTTTATAGTAGAAACCTTAAAACACTGTGGATAGGCACTATGACCAAACGAGTTATTTTTTTTGATTTATTGCGCTGTTTGGCGGCTGTAGCGGTGATCGGTATTCATGTGTTGGCCCCCTATCGGCAGCAACTCGGCGATATTCCTTTTGAGCAGTGGGTGGTTGCGGTTGGCATCAATAGTGTAAGCCGTTGGGCTGTGCCAGTCTTTATATTGATCACTGGAGCCTTAATGCTCAGTGATCGTCGCCCTTTTGATGCGCGTTATTATGTTCAGCGACGTCTTGGCAAAGTTTTGCTGCCATTTATCGTTTGGTCGCTCTTCTATGCTTATTTGTCCGGCTGGAGTGCGAGTGGATTTGATGGGCAAGTTGCAAAGGCGGTGCTGAGTAACAGTACGCACCACGCAACGTATTACCATTTAGGTTTTTTTTATTACTTTATCCCACTTTATTTTGTGATCCCTTTGCTGGTCCGAAGAGTTGATGATAAAGCGCTGTACGCATTAGTTGCCGTGTGGCTGCTGACGACCACCTTATTTTTATGTGGTATTGATGGCCCTTGGAGCAATGAGCTATGGCTGTTTGCTGGTTATTTACCGTTGGGTTACTTGCTTTATCAGAAGGTGCCACTCAACCGGGTAACGCTATGTATGGCGATTCTGCTTGGCTGTCTGGCACTATTGACGACGGTATGGATGGTGGTCAGCCACAGTGTTGCAGCGGGTGAGTATACGATTGGTCGCTGGCTCTCTTATAAAACACTGAACGTTGTGTTAGCCGCCAGCATGATATTTATAGTGTGTCGATATTTTGCTGAGAGATTGCCCGCTCGTGCTAAGCAAGTCGTAAGTGTGATAAGCCAGCACAGCTTAGGCATCTATTTATTACATCCCATCTTTCTATGGCCTGTAAAAGAGTATGGGTGGGATCAAGGGAATCCCGCATGGGTGATCCCGTTATGGATTCTCGTAAGCGGCGCAGGATCACTGGCGGTGAGTATATGGGTTGCTCGCTCTGCAAAAACACGTTGGTTATTACCTTAACGCTTGAGTGCAAAGTGTAGAAACTTGTGTCCACAATAAGTCAGCATTCCTTGGTCGCCTGGGTTAAGTGCATGGTAATAATGCACGCCGACTTGAAATTCCCGCTTTGGGCCAAGTTTGCCTTTTTGGACGTAAATCCAGAACTCCTGATCCTCTTCCCCAGTGCGAGCATGAGGGATGACGATGGCTTGCTTGTCGATAATCGTGACATTAGCAGTGCGTTCGGGGGCGTTTTCGCCTTGCACATGGCGACGATAGAAATAGCTAAATACCCAAATAGCAGAGATAACTAACAAAGCGACAACGATAAGTAATGAAAGCGGCATGGTGAACTCCTTAGCGATGAAGGCGACATTTTAGCGTGCAACATATGGCAAGGGGTGTTGCTTGCTACTAAAGCGTGAGTTTGATTGGTTTGACGGTTTTTTTTCCGGCGGATATCACATTTCCTCGGCAGGTTAGCGAGCAAAAATGCTCAACTATCTCGTGGGGAAGTATGATAAAAATAGATGGAGCGCCACCAGAGTTGGCACAGGAGGGCGATAATGTCAGATATTGAGAAAGTGGTTTTGCGAACGCGTCGATTGGAAAGCTTGTTGAGAGAGCAATATCACGCTGAGGGGAAGGGGTTACATCAATTGGTGACCAGCTGTGAAGAGCGTTTACCACATGATGTGGTGGGCAAGCTGAGGTTTATTGCCACTATTCGTAACAAAGTTGTGCATGAAGATAACTATCAGTTAGAAGATCGCAAAGCATTTCTTCGTGTGTGTGATGAATGTGAGAAAGAGCTGACTCCGCGCAGCGGTCGCTTTATTTGGCGCGTAGCCATTTCATTAATGACCTTAATCACGTTAGCGGCGCTTCTTTTTTACTATCTTCATTGGGAAGCCCTATCGAAACACGTCACAATGCCATAAATGGTATTAGGTTGTTTTACTCAATCGTTAGATAAAAAAAGAGGACACGAAAGTGTCCTCTTTTTTTATTGGGAATTAGATACTTAGTACATCATTGGCAGTGTCATTAGGCCTACGATAACCGCGATCATTACAAGTCCCTGTTTTTGAGATGAAGAAATCATAACACTGCTCCTTTATTCTGTGGTTTCATTCTATGAATATGAGAATAGCACTACTTTGTTTAGTTGATCAACCTAAATTTGATGAAGCATCCAAAATAACACCTTAACATCATCATATTCAGGGAATATTGGCAATGTTTAGTGCTTATTTTGGTGTGTTTATATAATGTTCTTCTTGGTGCTGTTTTAATCTGTATTTATTTAATTCGTTGAATTTGTTTGATTTTATTAGGTTAATGTGATGTTGCTTGTATGGTTTTTTTTGGTTTTACTATCTTAGGTGGCTTATCATTGTCAGAGTTTGGTGAATTCTCATTTTTCGAGAAAAATTAATTTAATAATGAGATGTTCTCGCAAATAAAATTGGTTAAACCAGTTTTTTTGCTAGTTAGTAAGTCAGTTGTTGCTGTTTTTTTATTAGAGGCTTTAAGTTCTGGTTTTTCTTTTGGTTTTTTTCTAAATCATTGTTTTTATTTTTATTTTTATTTTAATGATTTCTTTTTTAGTGTCGTTTTTTGTTGGTTTTCCTTTGTTTGTGTATTGTAAATGAGTGGAATGTCTCTTGGTAGCATTGTGGTGATTGAAAGTGAGGGTTGGTGAGTAAAGAGTGAGCTTTGATTGTTTTCGCCACTCTTTGTTGTTGAATAAAGCCAACGTTCCGATTCGCTAGCAAGATCCAATTTTTGCGTTCATCTGCTGGACTTCAATGATGACATGCCTACACTGACCGCAGATTTTTAAAGGGGAAATGAGATGTGGAGTTGGCTCTCCGTTGCTTTGTCTGGATTCATTAGTATTTCGGCTGTTGAAAGTAACAAAATCAAGCAAGCGGTAATGTTTAAAACACTCAGTATGCTGTTATTGGTGGCGATAGTTCTAAACCATACCACGCAGCTCACTTCTCCTATCTTATGGGTCACGCTCGGTCTGCTTATTTCCGCAATCGCGGACACATTGCATCTGTTGCAACGCTACTCAAAACTCTGTTTTGCTAGCTTTCTTGTCGCACAGTTGATGTACAGTAAAGCCTTCTGGGCGCAACTTTCTGACACTATGGTGTGGTGGTTACCCGCCCTTTTGATTGCGACCAGTATTGTGGCTTTTTTCCTATTGCTACCGCAAATCGACACCTTGATCTTTCCCGTAACCATTATGGGTATGATGTTAGTTCAGTTGGCGTGGGCGGCGGGAGAGTTGTGGCTGCAGACGCAAACAGTGCCTGCCTTTGCCGGGTTTGTTGGCTGTCTGGTGCTGATGCTCTCGGCCAGTTTGTTAGCCATTCACGATTACCGCAGGCCATTGCCTTGTGGGCGCTATCTTATTTCTGGCAGCTATTTATTAGCGCAAGCGTTAATCTCTGCCTCGGTGGCCTTGTAAACATTATCGATTCATCTATATCGTTACTTTCAGGAGCATCGAAATCTCATGACTGGGCTGATATACTGCTGCCACTTTAAATCGATGTGAGTAGTGAGAGATGGATATTTTATCGGCGGCGACCATGCTTTTTTTGATCATGGACCCGCTTGGCAACCTGCCGGTCATGCTCTCCATCTTAAAACACCTTGATCCCAAACGTCGCCGTGTTGTGCTCGTGCGCGAACTCTGTTTTGCGTTGATCATTTTGATGTTGTTCCTGTTTGCTGGCAAAAACATCATGGGTTTTTTGCACGTGCAACCGGAAACTCTCAGCATTTCTGGCGGTATCATTCTCTTCATCATCTCGATTAAAATGATTTTCCCTAGTGCAGGTAGCATTACTGGATTAGCAG
This sequence comes from Vibrio sp. B7, assembly GCF_963888765.1. Taxonomy (NCBI): domain Bacteria; kingdom Pseudomonadati; phylum Pseudomonadota; class Gammaproteobacteria; order Vibrionales; family Vibrionaceae; genus Vibrio; species Vibrio sp. B7. Next base: position 27,359 of record NZ_CAWPKR010000013.1, on the reverse strand, counting down.
CGGGGGAAGAGCCCTTCATCGTACCGATGGCAATTCCGATGATCGCGGGTCCTTCAGTGATTGCGGCCTTACTGCTTCTTTCGACTCAGCACCCTGACAAACTCCTTGAGCTGTCAGCTTCTGTACTGCTCGCGTGGGGCGCCACTTTCATCATTTTGATGTTCTACGGTTTCTTCCACAAAGTGCTGGGTGAACGCGGTTTAAAAGCGGTCGAGCGTTTGATGGGATTATTGCTAGTTATGATCTCAACGCAAATGTTCTTAAATGGCGTAAAAAGCTATATGGGGCTGTGATTCGGGGATAAAAAAGCCGCCTATCGTGTGAACTTGAAGCGGCTTTTCCTATGTTGCTTTCTTTATGCCGTTAACTTACGTCATGTGTTTGCGGCGGATATCGAGCAGCGCGAAGACTCCAAATACCAGAATCGACCATTTTTCCCAACGGCTCATGCTGATCTTGTCACCAAACGCACCGATAAAAATCAGCATTTGTAGCCCGTGCATAATGAACAAAAATGCCGTCATAATATAAAGTGCAATCGCCGCTTTACCGGGGAACGGCATGAAGATATTCAGTAATAGAATCAACCAAACAAAAGCAATCGCCGCTTTTGCAAGTACCAGTAACACTCTCATTCCGAGCTCCTCTCAAATAGTCGATAACTGACTTGGCCTGCGTTTTTCTCACGGTGCAGATGCCAATTAGCAGGGATGCCTTCTAGCGCCAATTCTTTTTCCGTCTCAATATAAATCAGCGCTTCATCAGCAAGCCAGCCATTTTGTTCTAAAAGCGAGACGGCTTCGCTTAATAAGCCTTGGCGAAAAGGCGGGTCGATGAACACCACGTGGTGAGGCGTCCCTTTCTGCTTGAGAAAGGCCAGCGCATCACTATTTATCGCTCGTAAGTTGGTCGCGTTGAGCGCACCAATATTGTGTTCAAGCTGTTTGAATGCCGTCGGGTTGAGTTCAATCAGCGTCACGGATTGCGCTTGCCTTGAGGCGGCTTCAAACCCAAGGCTGCCAGAGCCTGCAAATAAATCTAAGCAGTGTGCACCAGGGATCTCCTGTGCTAACCAGTTAAAAAGAGTTTCTTTGACGCGATCCGTCGTGGGACGCAGACCTTGGGCATCATGAACAGGCAGTTTACGACCTCTCCATAAGCCACTAATAATGCGAACAAAGCCCGTTGAAGGCTTATTTTGTGATGAGTTTTGTTGGCGACGTCTTACCATAGATTTTTTGACCGCTAATAAAGTGATACTATACCCAATCTGCCAACCCGAAACGGGTTTGGTATAGCCATTGAATTTCAATAATGACAAAGTTTACCAATCTAATTGGAAAGTTTTCACTGCTTTGTCATTTTTCTTTTTCTTACGAGGGATAATCCTTCAAGAAAAGGGTCGTAGTTAGTTAGGTAGATCTAGGATATCCCCAGATGACGGAAAAAAAGAAACGTGGATTACTCTCTTGGCTCGGTTTTGGTGACGAAGAATCAAGTAAATCAACCAGCGAAACAGAACAAGTGCTTGAGCCATCTACGCTTGTCGAACCAGTTGATGCTGAGCAAGAACAAGAAACGACGGCAGTTGCTCAACTCATCGAAGAGCCACACACTGCGCTAGCAGAAGCAGAAGCAGAAGCAGAAGCAGAAGCAGAAGCAGAAGCAGAAGCAGAAGCAGAAGCACGAATTCAAGAGCAAGAAAAACCCAGCGAGAGTTTTTTCGCACGCTTAAAACGCAGCCTTAGCCGAACCAAAGCCAATATTGGTGCGGGTTTCTTTGGTCTGTTTAAAGGTAAGAAAATTGATGATGAGCTGTTTGAAGAGCTGGAAGAGCAACTGCTGATTGCCGATGTTGGGATGGAAACCACACTCAAAATCATCAGTAATCTGACAGAAAAAGCCTCTCGCCACGCGTTGAAAGATGGAGAGGCACTCTACGGTTTATTGAAAGACGAAATGGCCGACATTTTGGCCAAAGTAGAGCAACCGTTAGTGATCGATAGCCAAAAAACGCCCTACGTTATTTTAATGGTCGGCGTCAACGGCGTAGGCAAAACGACCACGATAGGTAAGTTGGCCAAACAGTTTCAAGCTCAAGGTAAAAAAGTGATCTTAGCGGCGGGCGATACTTTTCGTGCTGCGGCTGTTGAGCAGTTGCAGGTGTGGGGCGAGCGTAACAACGTACCAGTAATTGCGCAGCACACTGGCGCAGACAGCGCATCAGTGATTTATGATGCGATTGAGGCCGCCAAAGCACGTGGCGTGGATGTGGTGATCGCCGATACCGCTGGTCGCTTGCAAAACAAGAGCAACCTCATGGAAGAGTTGCGTAAAATTGTGCGCGTCATGAAAAAAATTGATCAATCAGCGCCGCATGAAGTGATGCTGACGTTAGATGCCGCTACTGGGCAAAACGCCATCAGCCAAGCCAAACTCTTTAGTGAAGTGGCCCCGGTGACTGGGATCACATTAACCAAGCTGGATGGCACGGCGAAAGGCGGCGTTATTTTTGCGCTGGCCGATCAGTTTGAAATTCCGATCCGCTTTATTGGGGTTGGCGAAGGGATTGACGATTTACGTCCGTTTGAAACGCAGCAATTTATTGAAGCTCTGTTTAGCCGCGAAGAGTAAGTGTGCGTGGGTGCTCAATGAGCACCTCATCATCCAATGGAGACTGGTGAGAGGAATAGCGAGTGATTAAGTTTCAACAAGTCAGCAAAGCGTATCGCGGAGGCCGTCAGGCGCTGCAAAAGGTCGACTTTCACCTACGCCGAGGAGAAATGGCGTTTTTGGGTGGGCACTCCGGAGCCGGTAAAAGCACCTTGTTGAAGTTAATCTGTGCGATTGAGCGTCCAACCGATGGGCGCATCAGCTTTAACGGTCACGATATTACGCGTATTCCCAATCAAGATATTCCCTTTTTACGCCGCAACATCGGCATCGTGTTTCAAGATCATCGCTTACTGATGGACAGAACGGTTTACGACAATGTGGCATTGCCAATGCGCATTGAATCGATTTCAGAAAATGAAATTAAGCGTCGCGTCTCAGCCGCGCTGGATAAAACTGATCTATTAGACAAAGCACGCTGTTTACCGAGCCAACTTTCTGGAGGTGAGCAGCAACGAGTGGGTATCGCAAGAGCGGTCGTGAACCGACCTACCTTACTGCTGGCCGATGAGCCTACGGGTAACTTAGACCCAGAGCTTTCTAACCGTGTGCTTAAACTGTTTGAAGAGTTTAACCGTGCCGGAGTCTCTATTTTGCTTGCGACGCACGACATCAGCTTAGTCAACACGCGTCCTCAATATCGTCATTTAGAACTTAACCAAGGTTTTTTAAGCGAGGTAGAAGACTATGGCCGTTAAGTCGTCGAATAAAAGGAACGCGAAAGCACGTGAACCGAAACGGGCCAAAACCGATAGTTTCTTAGCCATCCACTTTAAGCAGGCCAAGGCCTCATTTTCAAGTTTATGGTCACGCCCACTCGGCAATATTTTAACGCTCGCCGTTATTTCGATGGCGCTTGCGATGCCAGCCTGTATGTACCTGCTGAGCAAAAATATCGCGTCTGTAGCCAATAATGTCACCAGCCCTGCTCAGATCAGTGTCTATCTACATGAGCGCACACCTGAAGCACGAATTATGGTGTTGAAAGATGAGCTAGAAAGTTTAGCCGATGTCGCCAGCGTGGAGTACATCTCACCGCAGCAAGGATTGGATGACCTGAGTCAATACGCCGGGTTTGAACAAGCCATTAGTTTATTGGATGATTACGCTTTACCTGGCGTGCTTATTGTTACCCCGCAGGTTGAGCAGCAAGAGCAAATCAAAGCGCTGGCGAAAAAAATACAAGCAGAACAAGACGTCACGGATGTTCGCTTGGATGAAGATTGGCTTGCTAGGTTAAACGCCATTCGAACTTTAGCGGCGATCATTGTCGCGAGTTTATCGGTATTGATGTTGGGCGCTGTATTTCTGATTGTGGGCAACACCTTGCGCTTTAACGTACAAGCCAATAAAGAAGAGATCCAAACCATGAAATTGATCGGTGCCACCGATCGCTACATTTTGCGCCCTTATCTCTATGCTGGCATGTGGTTTGGCTTGTTGGGCGCATTCGCCGCTTGGCTGTTAACCGCTTTTGTGACTATTTTATTGAACGGTGCTGTTGAAGATCTTGCCCTACTGTATGACAGCCGTTTTCGTCTTATTGGCCTAAGTTGGGATGAATCCTTACTGCTGTTGATGCTCGGTACTTTCTTAGGATGCGTAGCGGCAAAAGTATCTGCGCAGCGTCATTTAAAAGAAATTGAACCAGTTTAGTTGAATATTGTCATATGTAGGCAATAACTGTTGGCTAGCTTTAGCCACAGCACTTGTATAGGCGACTTGTTTATGCATAATAGTTTCCCCTTGCTTGAATCTTGTTCATTTTAGGTTCAAGATTGTCAGGTTAAAAACATCCATTACTCCAGATCAGAAATTGATGAGGAATTGAATGACAAACCAAACGTATCAAATGGCTCTCGTTTCACAAGACAGCTTAGACAGCTACATTCGTTCAGTGAACAGCTACCCAATGCTGAGCGCGGAAGAAGAGCGGTCACTCGCAGAGCGATTACATTACAAAGGTGAAATTGAAGCGGCGAAAGGGTTGATCTTATCGCACCTTCGATTCGTTGTTCACGTTGCTCGTGGCTATTCTGGTTATGGCCTGCCCATGGCGGATTTAGTTCAGGAAGGCAATATTGGCTTAATGAAAGCGGTGAAGCGTTTCAACCCAGAAGTTGGGGTGAGACTGGTTTCCTTTGCTGTGCACTGGATCAAAGCTGAAATTCACGAATATGTGTTACGCAACTGGCGCATTGTAAAAATAGCGACCACGAAAGCGCAACGTAAGCTATTCTTCAACCTACGCAAATCGAAAAAGCGTTTAGGCTGGTTTAATAGCGGTGAAGTGGAAGCGGTTGCCCGTGAGTTGGGCGTTGACCCGGCTGAAGTGCGAGAAATGGAATCACGCTTAGCCGCGCAAGATGCCACCTTTGAAATGTCGGCGGAAGACGATGATTCGAGCTCTTCTTACACGGCACCTGTGCTTTATCTCGAAGATAAGCATTCGGATCTTGCGGATAACATTGAAGCGGCGAATTGGGAGCATCACACCAACAATCGTTTAAGCTTGGCGTTGGCTAGCTTAGATGAACGCAGTAAACATATTGTGCGCTCTCGTTGGTTGGATGATCAAAAAGCTACGCTACAAGAGTTAGCGGAAGAGTATGGTGTCTCAGCTGAGCGTATTCGTCAGCTAGAAAAAAATGCAATGAAGAAGCTAAAGGATGCTGTCGGCGAGTTCTAATCACTGACTCATTGTGAAGTGCATTAAAAACCGAGATCTTACGATCTCGGTTTTTTTATTTTTGATCACTTTAAGTGATCAAATTTTCAGCGCGCTGATTGTGGATAACTCTGTGACAAAATTATTCGTGAGCTGTCATCAAGTCGGTTAAATCAAGGCTTGAACACCGTTTTATATTTGGGGATATGTATTGTGTTACACACAGAAAAGTAAGGATCATCACTACATGTTGTGGATCTATTTCTCATTTACTACTTTATCAACGCAATCCACAAGATTATCCACAAACGGCGAAAAAGTGATCAGTGGTGGATAACCTTATAAAGGCCGTGTACTTGATTGCCTTGGGATAGGTTACAATCAAACGCCAAAAATAAAACCAATCAGAGGAAGCGATGGATCAGTTTCAACATATCAATGCTCAAGCAGCACAAGCTTTAATGGAACAACATGATGCGCAATTAGTGGATATTCGTGATGCGCAATCTTTTGCGGTTGCACATGCAAATGGCGCATTCCACTTAACCAACGATAGCATGGTTTCATTTATGGAAAAAAGCGAATTTGACCAACCCATTTTAGTGATGTGTTATCACGGTATTAGCAGCCAAGGTGCTGCACAGTATCTGATTAACCAAGGTTTTGAACAGGTGTATAGTGTGGATGGTGGATTCGAAGCTTGGCATCGTGCAGGCTTGCCCGTAACCAGCAATTAGGATGACTTATGTTAAGACTGATCACGCTCAATAACCCAAGAATGGCGCAAGCCTTTATTGATTACATGGCCTCTCGTGAAATTGAGATTCAAATGATGCCGGAAGGGAGTGGTCAATTTGCGTTATGGTTACTTGATGAGCAACATCAGATTGAAGCCGAAGCGGAACTCAACCATTTTCTGCACAATCCAAATGACAGAAAGTATCAAGCCGCTTCATGGGATGTGGCTGAAAGCCGTAAAAGTCACTTTCAATATCGTTCACCGAGCATGTTGGCGATGCTCAAAGCCAAAGCTGGGCCTTTAACACTGGGCGTGATGATGGTATGCGCCATTATCTTTGCATTGCAGCAGTTTGGGCTAGCCAATCAAGTATTTTCCGCATTACATTTTCCTGCTTTGGCTGGGCAGCAATGGCAGATTTGGCGCTGGTTTAGTCATGCTTTACTTCATTTCTCTGTGCTGCACATCGTCTTTAACTTGTTATGGTGGTGGCAGTTGGGGGGCGATGTTGAAAAACGGCTTGGCTCATTCAAACTTGGACAGCTATTTTTAGTGTCAGCATTGTTGTCCGGTGCGGCTCAGTACTGGGTTGAAGGAGCCAATTTTGGTGGTTTATCGGGTGTGGTCTATGCGTTGGTCGGTTATCTATGGATGCTTGGTTGGAAAGCCCCTCATCTTGGCTTGCAAATGCCCAAACCCGTGATCGGTTTCATGCTGGTGTGGTTGGTGCTCGGGTTTGTACAACCCTTTATGGCGATTGCCAACAGCGCGCATTTAGCGGGCCTATTTTCAGGAATCGCCTTTGGATTAAATGACGCCAGCCGTCATCGAACTCGTTAAGCAAAACATCAATAGAGCGGCAATCGCTGCTCTATTGATAGATGTATTTAGTAAACAGTAGGTCAGCAATAATGGTTCGGCCTATTTCAGGCAGTAACACCGCGTTGAGCTCTGTGACCAACGTTTTTCTTAAATCTTCCCGACCTGCGAGTGATTTTATCGTCTCTTCGGTCTGTTTACCGAGTAGCTCGACGATGGCATCACGAATCAGTGGTTGATGCCGTTCAACGGCGGGTAAATCGGCGTCGCTGGATACCATCACGTCGATACGAACTTGGATGTAACCTAACTTATTTCCTTTGGTGAAAAAGTTGGTGGTGAGATCCGGCTCTAAGGTAAAGTACGCCAGCCTAGGCGCTTTTTCATCTTGTGCATAACTTGGTAACGCACAAAACAAGCTTAGGGCGATAATTATTTGGGCTACATAACGTTTAAGCATATTTCTATCTTTTCTTTAGTTGGTTCACGATACTCGAATCGCTTGAGTCTTGTTACAATAGAGCATCGGATTGTAATCAAAATGCTTATCTCGTTGTTTGGAATATACCGCAGTTGTCGCTTCCCGTTTTTACAAGCGGGTTTTTAACCTCCAACCGAGGGATTCTGTGAGTGAGCGCTTTTTATGGTTGTGTTAACCAAAAATGGACCTTTATTGTATGTTGATAAAGCCACTAATTGAATACTAGTATGAATCAATCAATTTCGCTCTATCTGTCTGCTTTGCGAGAAGTAATTTGGCAACAACCTGACGTTTTTTCTTTTCCTGATCAGGTTTCTCAGTCTTGGCTTTTAGAGCAAGGATCATTATCTCGCGTGTTAGAGGCGCAGTGTCAGCAACTGAGCGTTGAACTACTGCACAATAAGCTCGTTGAGGCAGAAAAATTACAGGGTGATGAGATGGCTCTGTTATCTGATGAAGCCTGTTTGTTACGCCAGGTTGTGCTGCGTGGTGATCAACAGCCATGGGTTTTAGGCCGTACTTTAATTCCTCAATCTTCGATGCTGGGTCAGCAATATGACTTAGCGCGCCAAGGTGATATTCCGCTTGGGTTAACGGTTTTTCGTGCTGAGCACGTTAAGCGTGACGCACTACAAGTGGGCTGGGCAATGATGGAAGAGGGGCCGTTGCTTGCACGCCGTTCACGATTATGGATGAATAATAAACCGATGTTAGTTGCGGAGCTGTTTTTACCCTTTTCACCGATTTACTCTAAGGAGAGAGTGTCATGACTTTGGTTAAGGCGCGTGCTTATTGGCAACTGATGCGCATGGATCGGCCAATTGGTTCTTTGCTATTGTTGTGGCCAACCTTATGGGCATTGATTTTAGCCGCGCAAGGTTTCCCCGATCCTAAAGTATTATTGGTATTCGTGTTGGGGGTGTTGTTGATGCGCTCAGCGGGTTGCGTGATCAACGATTTTGCTGATCGCAGAGTCGATGGACATGTTAAACGAACCAAACAGCGGCCTTTGCCTGCCGGGAGTGTGACAACCAAAGAGGCGATTGCACTGTTTTTAACGCTAGGTATCACTTCTTTCCTGCTGGTTTTGACCATGAATCCACTCACGGTTCAGCTCTCCTTTGTTGGTATCGCATTAGCGTTTGTTTATCCGTTCATGAAACGTTATACACACCTTCCGCAGTTGGTATTAGGGCTGGCCTTTAGTTGGTCTATTCCGATGGCATGGGCGGCGCAAGCCAACGAATTGCCAGCGGTGATGTGGGGGCTATTTTTGATCAATGCGTTGTGGACTGTGGCGTATGATACGCAGTATGCGATGGTTGATCGTGATGACGATATCAATATCGGAGTCAAATCGACCGCTATTTTATTTGGTCGTTTTGATAAAATCATCATCGGCATTTTACAGTTATTGGTACTGGCGTTGATGATCGCACTTGGTGGCTATTATCAGTTAGGGGCGAGTTTTTATTGGTCAGTATTGGCTGCAGCGGCTCTGTTTGTTTATCAGCAGCGTTTAATTCGTCATCGTGATCGTGATTTATGCTTCCACGCTTTTCTCAATAACAATCACGTTGGCATGGTGTTAACGTTGGGCCTGCTTTTTGCGTTTTGGTAAGTAGTTCACTAGTTTTTGTAAGTACTTCACGAATAAAGTAAAGGCATCCATTGGGATGCCTTTACTGTTTCTTACGACCGATTAGTTCGCTTGGCAGAGACTTTCTTGAATGGTTAAGCGAATTTCAGGATAGAGCATCGAGTAAAGTAGGCGTGCTAGCTGAACGGTTGGTTCTAAATGGCAATTGCCATCAACATCCAAATAGCCCTGCTCTTTGAGCGTGACAAATAGGGCGGAGAATACCCCTTTATCAAAAAACTCAGGGGCATTGATGCCATGCAAACGGCCAAGACGTTGTGCAATTTCTTGGCTTTTTTGCTCTAAATCAGATTTGCCCACTTCAGGGTTAGCAACCAATAGATTGAGAGCAATCGCGTAGCGTTGTAGGGTTTCTGAAATGGTACGACCGAGCAGCATCAACACTTGTGTTTTGGCTTGGTTAATGGCCACGACACCCTCTTCTAGCGTTACTAATTGTTGACGTTGCAGTTCGTTAACGTAAGCGTTGACTACATCTGCGAGTTCATCTTGCGCAAAGCTTAAAAACAGCTCCTGCTTTAAGAAGGGATAAATCAGTGCCACATTGGCGGTTATCTGCTCTAGTGATAGCGTTTGCTGGCGGATCAACATCTGCGCAATCAGCGAGGGAATGGCAAACAGATGAATGATGTTATTGCGATAGTAGGTCATCAAAATCGACTGATTGCGATCAAGGGAAATAATCTCACCCATGGTATCGGATTCAATTACAAACTTGTCGAGCGACTGTGCGTGGTTAACCAGTTCTTCCGCACTGGCTTTAGGCACAGTGCAGGTTGCTGAGTAGCGCACGTTATTTAGTAGCGATAAATAGCAGTCGATTTGCTTAACCAAATTGTCACGAGCCAGTGCGCTTTGGCGTGAAGCAAGTAACGCGGTGGCACACAAAGTTAAGGCATTGGCCGCCGCCGCATCGTTAATGTGCGTCATCATCTTGGTGGCCAGTTGGTTAACAATAGGGTTGATCCACTGCGGCTTGGTGCTGCCCATAGGGTCAATATCTTGCGTCCATTCTGGCACTTGCTCGTTAAGGTATTGGTTCAGCGGGATCGATTCGCCGAAATTGACATAGCCTTGGCCAAAATTACGCAGCTTGCGAATCGTGCGCAGCACTAAACCCGCATTTTCTTTCTCTTTACTTTTGCCGCGTAGCTCTTTGGCGTAAGTGCTCACTTCCATCACGTGTTCATAACCGATATAAACCGGCACGAGGGTCACCGGGCGGTTAAGGCCGCGCAACATGGCTTGGATGGTCATCGCCAGCATGCCTGTTTTCGCTGGCAGTAAACGGCCAGTGCGTGAGCGGCCACCTTCGCTGAAATATTCAACTGAATAGCCTTTGGCAAATAGCTCGGCTAGATATTCGCGGAAAATGGTCGAATAGAGCTTATTACCTTTAAAGCTGCGACGAATGAAGAATGCGCCGCCACGGCGGAAAATCGGACCTGCTGGGAAAAAGTTCAAGTTGATTCCGGCAGCAATATGCGGTGGCACCATACCTTCGCGATACAGCACATAAGAAAGTAAGAGATAATCCATATGGCTGCGGTGGCAAGGGACATAGACAATCTCGTGTCCATCTTGCGCAAGGCGACGCACGGTGGCGGCATTATTTATATTAAGCCCTTGGTAAATGCGGTTCCATAACCAGCCCAGTATGCGCTCTCCTTTCTTGATTAAGGAGTAAGAGAAATCAGCGGCAATCTCATCCATGATGTCATGCGCTTCTTTGCGCGCTTTTTCGAGGGAGATATTGTTGGCTTTCGCTTGATCTTCAATCGCTTTTTCAATCGCTTGTGATTTAATTAGGCGGTTAAACAGCGCTTGGCGATTGGGCAAATTTGGCCCAGAAGCTGCCAGCTTTTGGCGAGAGAAATGAATACGAGCCACTCGTGCCAATTTATGCGCGATAGATTCGTCGGTGCCGTGTGAATCAGCCATATAGCGCAGTGAAACGACGGGGCTAAAGCGCACCATGCAATCGCGTCCAGCAAAAATTACCGCGAGTGCTTTTTGTGGGCCATTTAAGGCTTGGAGATAGGGTTTCTCTTGCCCCTCTTTACCTGGTTTACGTCCCCAAAGCACCGTCGCTGGGATCATTTGAACGTCCAATTCCGTATCAAACTTATGTAGCTCAAGCAGTTCAGAAAAAAGAGCGATAGAGTCACTAGGAACGTGCTGATCATTGCGCATCAAGGTTGGGCGCGCCGAGATGAAAACATAACGGGCAAAACTTTTGCCGTTTAGCTCAAGTGGTTGCAGCGGATCAGGTAAACCCAGTTCTTTGGCGTGAGTTTGCAAGGTGAGCAAATCAACACTTGAGCGAAAAGGTAAGGCGTAAACAATCGGCTTGTGAATATCAATGCCGTGGTCTTCTATTGGATTAGAAGGGATCGCCGTGCCTTTGACCAACGCAGACAAAGGTAATTTTAGTAGTGAACGAGATAATGAGTGTCCAGAAGACATAAAGGTCGTCGCCTCAAGAATATTTCAATATGCTTAAGCGCATGTCCATTTCCCTGTGAGTTGATACTCAGAGAAATCGATATGCGCCGAAGCGGCTAGCTATTTTTGAGCCGCAAGGATACCAGAAACTGGTCAAACCTTTTAATCATTATTGTTTAGTAAAACAGCATCACTTGCGAGCGCGGTGAGTGAATCGGTGAGGTATTTATCGGTCGATTGCGGCATTTTTTGTAAATAGCCAAAAAATAAGCGTCCGCTCTTCCATTTATTCGATTACTGGATATACTCACAGTTAACTGTATAAACAGACAGGTGAGATATGAAGCCGTTAACGCCCCGCCAGCAACAAGTATTTGATCTTATCCGCAGTAAGATCGACGAAACCGGAATGCCACCGACTCGCGCTGAAATCGCACGCGAGCTGGGTTTTCGTTCCGCTAATGCCGCAGAAGAGCATTTAAAAGCACTGGCTCGTAAACAAGCGATTGAAATTATTCCGGGTGCCTCTCGTGGGTTGCGTATCTTACTTGAAGCTGCCAATGAGCCAGAAGATCTTGGCCTGCCTTTAATTGGTCGAGTCGCGGCGGGAGAGCCTATTTTGGCGCAAGAGCATGTCGAAGCGCATTACCAAGTGGATCCCAATATGTTTCGCCCTCAAGCGGATTTCTTACTGCGTGTGCAAGGCGAAAGTATGAAAGATATTGGCATTATGGACGGTGACTTACTCGCAGTGCATAAAACACAAGATGTGCGTAATGGGCAAGTGGTGGTGGCGCGTGTTGAAGATGATGTGACGGTAAAACGTCTAGAACGCAAAGGCTCTACCGTGTTATTGCACGCAGAGAATGAAGCGTTCTCACCGATTGAAGTGGATCTTAAATCTCAGCAGCTCACCATTGAAGGTGTGGCCGTCGGCATTATTCGCAATACCGATTGGATGTAATTTATTATTGAGATCCATTCTCAATAACTTGTTATTCTAACTGATATTCATTATCATCTTCTTTGTTGTTACATCGAGTTGCGACATAAGGAAGATGGTAATGCCTACCGATAAACATTCACTAACCCCACGTCATCATATTCCAACCAATTTAGTTCAACCGTTGTGGTTTCGTAGCCGCGAAAGTTTGGTTGATAACGGGTTAGTGTATGATCCGATCGCTGCAAAGGCCTGCCAGAGCTGTCACTTAGCCCCCGAATGTTTAAGCGGTGATATCGATCAAAAACAATTACTGCATGCCACCTTAACGCAATTGTGCGATCAACAAGTGCGCGCGTTTATTGAGCGTAACCCTGATGGATGGATCATTAATGTCGGTGCAGGGTTAGATACCCGTTTTTATCGGGTAGACAACGGGCGTTGCCATTGGATAGAACTCGATATCACCGAAAACCTGCTGTGGCGGCAGAAATTGTTTCATCGCAGTGAGCGTTATCAACATGTGTGTGGCAGTGTCGATGATCTTCAGTGGTTGGATGCATTGCCTATTGCGGAATCCTCAGCCGTTTTAATCGTTTGTGAGCATGCGTTATTAGATTGTACGGCGCAGCAACTCACCTATTTTATCCGCGCATTGGGTTTGCATTTTTCTAATGCGGCGGCTTGTTTAATGCTGGCTGGAGACAAAACTGCTTCCGCTTTAGGTCAGAAAATGGGCTCAGGCCATTACGGACATGGTTTTGCTAATCCAACCGAAGCGGTACTCAATGTCTTGCCTTGGGCTTCGTCGGCAAAAACGTTTTCACCGCTCGATCAACATTGTGGCCGCTGGAAATTATGGCAACGTTGGTTAAGTAAGGTGATGGTTTACAAGCTGCGCTTAACACCCGTTTTAGTTTATGTCCGTTGGTGAGTAACCGCTAGCCGTCCTCCTATCACTCCGCTACACTTTGCTCTCACCCATGAGAGGCCAACGTGTTGCAATCTATTTTACAAACGTTATCGAACCGTTCCGTACATCGACAAGTGTTGCTACTGGCGATACCTATGGTGCTGTCCAATATTACCGTACCGCTGTTAGGTTTAGTTGATGCGGCGGTGATCGGTCATCTGGAACACGCTTGGTATTTAGGTGGTGTGGCACTTGGCGGTACGGTAGTCAGTGTCACTTTCTGGTTACTCGGCTTTTTAAGAATGTCGACCACAGGCCTTGCGGCGCAAGCATACGGTGAACAATCGTCACAAAAACTGGCGTTAGTCTTGTTGCAAGGGCTCTTGATGGCACTGGCATTTGCGTTGTTGTTTTTGATTCTGCATCGATGGATTGGCGATGCGATTTTTTCAGCCAGCAGTGCCAGTGAGCAAGTAAAGCAATATGGGTTGCAGTATTTTGTGATTCGAGCGTGGAGTGCGCCCGCCGCATTGGCCAACTTTGTACTGCTCGGCTGGCTGTTAGCCACGCAAAATGCCAAAGCGCCAATGTGGATGGTAATCATCACTAACTTAACCAACATCGCGTTGGACATTCTGTTTGTGTTGGGTTTCGGCTGGAAAGTGGAAGGTGCTGCGCTGGCGTCGGTTATCGCTGATTATGCGGGCATGAGCTTTGGTTTACTGTGTGTTTGGCGCTATTGGTTGCGGCATCAACTCCCTTCGCCACTGCAGCTAGGTGTTTTAGTGACACAAGGTCTTAGCCGCTTTGTGAAATTGAATCGCGATATTTTCCTGCGTTCACTCTGTTTGCAGGCGGCGTTTAGCTTTATGACCTTTCAAGGGGCGGCCTTTGGTGATCAAACCGTGGCGGCTAACGCTGTCTTAATGAGTTTTTTGATGATGATCTCCTATGGCATGGATGGTTTCGCTTATGCGATGGAGGCCATGGTTGGCAAAGCGATTGGTGCAAAAAGTGAGACGCAGCTCAAAAGTGCTCTGATCGGCAGTTTTTTCTGGAGTGCGCTAATCTGTTTAGCGTTAACGGTGATGTTTGCGGTGTGGGGATCGGCGTTGATCACGCTGATCACTGACATTAACGCAGTTCAGCAAGCGGCTAACCGTTATCTACCGTGGCTGGTGGCGATGCCGTTAACCGCGATGTGGTGTTTTTTATTGGATGGTATTTTTATCGGCGCGACCAAAGGTAAAGAGATGCGCAACAGCATGTTTGTCGCGATGTGCAGTTTTTTCAGCGTTTTCTATCTGGCTCAGTCTTTGGGTAATCACGCCCTGTGGATGGCGATGCTCAGCTTTATGGCAATGCGCGGCATCAGTTTAGGTGTGCTATTTATCTCACAATGGCGACGCGGTGTTTTTCTCACTTGATCACCGAACCTATCCCTAAGCACTTCACTCACTAGGTTACCCAAAAGAAAGCCGCACTCGTTAGCGGCTTTCATTCCATTAGCAGGCAGAATTAGGTCGATGATTAGAACAATCGATTCAGGCCATTTAACGCCGCCACGCGGTAGGCTTCGGCCATGGTTGGATAATTGAAGGTGGTATTAACGAAATATTCGAGGGTATTGGCTTCGCCTTTTTGCTCCATAATTGCCTGTCCGATATGGATGATTTCAGCCGCGCGTTCTCCAAACACATGAATACCTAAAATTTCTTTTGTCTCTCGGTGAAACAAAATTTTCAAGCTGCCGATATCTTTGCCAGAAATTTGTGCTCGTGCGAGGTGTTTAAACGAAGAGCGGCCAACTTCATACGGAATTTTGGCCGCGGTGAGTTCTTGCTCTGTTTTGCCCACTGAACTGATTTCAGGAATGGTGTAAATCCCAGTTGGAATGTCATCAATTAAGTGCCCTTGCGCTTGACCATGAGCAATCGCTTGAGCGACAAATCGACCTTGATCATAGGCTGCGCTCGCAAGGCTTGGGTAGCCAATTACATCACCGACTGCGTAGATGTGCTCCACCGAGGTTTGATAGTTACGATTGACGGCCAGTTGGCCACGTGAGTCGGCATTCAGGCCCACCGCTTTGAGGTTCAATTTGTCAGTGTTGCCCGTGCGTCCATTGGCGTACAAGATACAGTCGGCTTTCATTTTTTTGCCCGATTGCAAGTGAACGATCACACCATCGTCAGTGCCTTCAATCTTTTCATGGGTTTCATCATTACGAATCACAATGCCGCTGTTCCAAAAATGGTACGAGAGTGCATCAGACGTTTCGTTATCCAGAAACGACAGCAAGCGGTCACGGGTATTGATGAGGTCGGTTTTGACGCCTAAGCCGCGGAAAATCGAAGCGTATTCGCAACCAATGACGCCTGCGCCATAAATGATGATGTGGCGAGGATCGTGTTTAAGCGAGAGAATCGAATCGCTGTCATAAACTCGTTCATGAGTAAAATCAACATCATCAGGTTGATAAGGGCGTGAGCCAGTCGCAATCACAAATTTGTCGGCGCTGTATTTTTCGATGCTGCCGTCAGCGTGCGTAACCGCCACGGTGTTTTTGTGGGTAAACTTAGCGTTACCAAAAATCAGCGTACACTGATTGCGATCGTAAAAGCCTTGGCGCAAGCGCGTCTGTTTATCAATCACAGATTTAGCATGGCCTAAAATATCAGAGAAAGTGAGATGAATACTGGTGTTGTTTTTACAAAATAGAGGGTTACTGTTGAATTCGATGATGCGGCTGACCGCATGGCGTAACGCCTTGGAGGGAATGGTGCCCCAATGGGTACAACCTCCGCCAACACTACTCTCTTTTTCGATAATGGCGACATTAAACCCCGCTTTAGTCAAACCCATTGCGGCGCCTTCTCCGCCAGGGCCGCTACCAATTACGATGACATCGAAGTGGTTTTGGTTCGCCATACTCTATTCCTTGTTGTATTTGTTTAACATTGCTGTAGCGAGATTTTAACTGATCCATCAGTGCGGTAAACGATGTTGCCATCAGAGAGTGGAGAGGATCACGCTCGAGAGGTGAAAATGCCACTTTATGCTATTGCTTTGCCCATCTTACTGTGGCGAGTGATTGAAATTAGGTTAGGTGACTGTTTAATTGGTTACTTTGTCCAAAGAGGCGATGTTGTGGCTTAGACAACGTGCTCAATCACGTTATAGTATGGCTCAGATAGTAAAAGAGAAGCGACTTAATATGAAATCGATGGGAATTCGCGCATTACAAAAAGAAAAAACACGTCGTTCATTGATTGATGCAGCATTTAGCCAATTAAGTGCCGATCGGAGTTTTTCTAACTTAAGTTTACGAGAAGTGGCCCGCGAGGCGGGGATTGCGCCCACCTCATTCTATCGACATTTTAAAGATATGGATGAGTTGGGTTTAACCATGGTTGATGAAGGCGGTTTACTGCTGCGTCAATTGATGCGCCAAGCACGGCAGCGCATTGTCAAAGAGGGCAGTGTGATTCGCACGTCGGTTGAAACCTTCATGGAATTTATTGAAAGTAGTCCCAATGTGTTTCGCTTATTACTGCGAGAACGCTCAGGTACTTCTTGCGAGTTTCGTGCCGCGGTAGTGCGAGAAATACAGCACTTTTCCGCAGAGCTCACCGAGTATTTGATGACGACAGGCATGGGTCGTGACGAGGCATTAACTCAGGCCGAAGCTTCCGTTATTTTGGTGTTCAGCTCCGGCGCTGAAGCTTTAGATTTAGATCGACGTGAGCGAGATGAGCTTGCTGAACGTTTGATCATGCAGTTGCGAATGCTAGCCAAAGGGGCATTTTGGTATCGCAAAGAACGTGAACGTAATCGGCTCAAAGGGGGGATAGAGTAATGTCGAATGAAAACAACACAACCCATCGTGGTTCGGAAAGAAAAACACTTGTGCTAGCGCTCATCGCAGGTATGTGCGGCGATGCCTTGTTGTCTTGGGTAACCATTAGCCAAGTTCCGTTCTCCATTTTCCCACTGATTGCATTAGTGCTTTCTGTGCAGGCGTTGTATCAAGAATATTTGCGCCATCCGGTGGCGGAAGATCTTCCATTGGTAGCGCTTGCCTGTTTCTTTGTCGGTGCTTTTGGTCATTCGGCATTTATCAAAGCACAATATCCAGATTCTGGTTCTAACTTTTTCGCCATTCTCGTATTGCTGTTGTTGCTACTCTGGGTTGGAAGAAAATTGGGTTTTCTTGGTCGCCATCACGCCGACTAAGTCATCAATGACTAGGTAGATATAGCGTGCGATGTGACCGTCATCCAAGCCTATCAAAGACATATCACAGGGATGTGGACGCCGTTTTCTTGTCGTAGCGTCATGCATCCCGCTGTCACGTAATCGTTGTAAGTGGCGATAGCCGTTATCGGTGCGTTTTTAAATACGATGCGAAATTGCTTTGAACGATATTCGGTAAACGTAATTATTGCCAGTTAGCTGGAATTCTTTGTGCACACTAGGGCTCCAAGAATCATCACCACCCACGCCCATGTGCTGATGGTCTAGGCGCACATAAATGGTTTTTTCTGCCATTAAATCACAGGTGTGTTTTGCTTTTGCCAGCGTCTGTTGAGCATATTGACTGACACTAAATTGGAAATCGCCAGATATCGCCAGTTCGTTCACTTGCAGCCATTGAGTTCCACAACGCAAGCCACTGTCGGTTGGGAAAATGTACGGAGTATGCATCTCTTCTAGCGTTTGCGTGTGCAAGCCAAAACGTGCTGCAGATAGGCGGTCTGGGTAGTTCTCAAACGGACCTAAACCTTGCCAAGTGATTGGTGTACTCTGCTCATGCAATGGCAATTGCAACTCCAAGCCGATACGTGGCATGGGTGGTAGATCATCGGCAAGTGTCACATCAACGGTCAGCTGCATTTCGCCACTGTTTTTCAGCGTATGCGTCCAAGTGGTGATGGCTTGCACGGCACCGTTGAATTGGTAAGCGAAAGTTGATG
This sequence comes from Vibrio sp. B7, assembly GCF_963888765.1. NCBI lineage: Bacteria > Pseudomonadati > Pseudomonadota > Gammaproteobacteria > Vibrionales > Vibrionaceae > Vibrio > Vibrio sp. B7. The sequence continues at coordinate 9,042 of NZ_CAWPKR010000013.1, read as the reverse complement.
TTACTTGCACGGCATGCGCCAACATGTCGCTATGGCAACTGACACATTCGCGTTTCCATTGGCCAATACCAGCCATATCCCAACGGCATACCCAAGCGTTTGGATCTACGTTATCCACTTCACTCACACCAATATCGTTATCCAGTGGCGCACGGAAGAAGTTATCTTGCGGTGCCGCCAGCATTTGCGCTTTGCCATCGACTTGCCAATCAATCATCAAGCCTGTTTGACTATCCCAGCACCATTGATGCTTCTCATTTAGGCTGGTGACTACGATCATGCCTTTTTGCTGGCTTATCGCTGGGGCTGGTTGCGTTTCCAATTTAGGCATGGCGAGACCTGAGGTATTGCGTAGCGCAAATTGCTCAGAAGCGCTCACATGTCCCGCGGGTGCCCAAAGTGTTTCAGCCAGTAAGGTGATGTCAGTATTCAAGTGGTATCGCGCTTCTGCTTTAGGTGTAAATTCAAAAGCAATCTCTACGGTTGCTTGGCTATCGGCTTTGATGTTCAGCACAACAGAGCCAGATTGAATCAATTTGCCATCTTCCAAAAGTGACCAGTTCAATTGCTCGTTGTCCGTTGCACGAAATAGGTTTTCGTTAGTTACTAATAGATGACAGAATCCTTTCGCTTGTTCTTGCAGCGACACGCGAATCATACGCTGGCAGTATTTGGCTTCTTCCAATGTTGGATGCACAGTGCGATCTGGGAAGATCAACCCGTTGATGCAGAACTGGCGGTCATTGATTTTATCGCCAAAATCGCCACCGTAAGCCCAGAAGTGTTGGCCGTTCTCGTCCCATTGGCTCAAGCCTTGGTCTACCCAATCCCAGATAAAGCCGCCTTGAAGGCGAGGAAACTCGCGGAATGCATCCCAATATTCATTAAAACTCCCCAAACTGTTACCCATTGCGTGAGCGTATTCACATAAGATCAGTGGGCGAGTTTCGTTGGGTAGAGAAATCCATTTTTTGATTGGCCATTTTGGTACTGCTTCATCTGCAATCGTTGTATTCACACGGGCGTACATAGGCGCAATGATGTCGGTTGCAGCGGTATTGGCACCGCCACCTTCATATTGAACAGGGCGCGACGAATCGTAGTTTTTCGACCAGGCGTACATCGCATTGTGGTTGCTGCCGTGGCCAGACTCGTTACCCAAAGACCAGATGATGATAGAAGGATGGTTTTTATCGCGCATCACCATTTGGGTGTAGCGGCTCATGTATGCGTGTGCCCATTGTGGATTGCTCGAAAGGCGATTCATCGGCTGCATGCCATGGGTTTCGATGTTCGCTTCATCGCACACGTACAAGCCGTATTGGTCACACAGTTCGTACCAACGAGGGTGATTTGGGTAGTGCGCTGTACGTACCGCGTTGAAATTGTATTGCTTCATCAAACAGATGTCGCGGATCATGTCTTCTTCTGTCATCACATGCCCAAGCTCTGGATGATGCTCATGACGGTTAACGCCACGGATCAGCAAAGGCCTGCCGTTGAGTTTCAACTGACCATCAGTGATTTCCACTTTGCGAAAGCCCACATGATAGGCTTCACTCTCTAGATGCATGCCGTTTTCATCTAATAGTGAAACGACTAGGCGGTATAGATTGGGGGTTTCTGCGCTCCATTTGTTTGGCTCACGCACATGCAATGTTTGAAATACCACGTCATCGTATGTGCCTCGCTCGTCAATACGGCGGTTGTGCGGGCGATCAATTCGCGGCTCAGTCACTGCGCATTCACCATCAAAGAGCTGCACTTGCACTTGGTAACAATCTGGCGCTGAAATGTGCGTCACGATTGATAGTGAACCATCGCGATAACACGCATCCAAATCTGGCGTGACGAATACATCTTCAATGCAGTGTTGCGGTTTAGAAAGCAAAGTTACGTCGCGGAAAATACCACTTAGCCACCACATGTCTTGGTCTTCTAGGTAGCTGCCATCACACCAACGCATCACCATCACGGCAAGTGTATTCTCGCCAGCCACTAGGTAGGGCGATAAGTCGAATTCGGAAGGCAAGCGGCTATCTTGGCTGTATCCCACCCAAGTGCCGTTGCACCATAGGTGGAATGCTGAGTTCACACCATCGAAGATGATGCGCTGTGTATTGGTAAGATCGGCTTCTGAGCGGGAAATCGTAGTGCGGTAACAACCTGTCGGGTTTTCGGCGGGTACGAATGGAGGGTTTACTTCAAACGGGTATTTTACGTTGGTGTAAATTGGTTTGTCGTAGCCTTGTAGCTGCCAGTTGGAAGGAACCGTTATTTCATCCCAGTTCGTGTCATTGAATTTGGTTTGAATAAACTCGCCTTCGACTTGTTCTGGCGAGTCGAACACTTTGAATTTCCATTGGCCATTCAGCGATTGACGTTGGGCGTAAACGCCGTCACGGGCATGGTCAATATCTCGGTAACTGGAAAGTGGGCTGTGTGCTTTTAAGCAGTGAATATTCACTGATTGTGGGGTTTCCCAGTCACGTCGTTGGAGAATATCTGAAAATGCCTTCATGGTTTTCCTACTTGATTTTTTGTTTCTAACCGTGTTGCGCTACGGTAGTGAATACCGTAATGGATGACTTTTTTGCTCTGGTAGTCGACGCTAACGCGGCCAAAAACAGTGCCATACATAGAGTAGCTAATCGTTTTATTTTTTGAGTCCTAGCTTGCTACTCAGTGTAAATAAGATATGGAAACGTTTCCATGATGGGGTTTACATTTTCATAGTAATAACGGATTTATTCTTCTTTCGTGTGATTATCCTCTCTGGAATGTGTTTTTAAGCAATTTTAAAGGCGAGTGATGAACTTTCCTTAATGAGATTGGCTTTGGGTCTGACGTTTATATCAAAATCAATCTGTAAACGTTCCCATGCATTTAGTTTGGCTCACCGATTATTTTGTTCTATTCGTTGTGATGCGGTGTAATTTTCTGCTTCAAAGTCAGACAAAATGACAGATAACCATTGATTGAATTAACCGGTGGGCAGGCTCTACTGATTGTAGAATTGGGTGAGTATGCAGAGATTCTGCATTGGGCAGAAGGTAAGCGGTGATCTCAACGGTTATCGTATGGGCTCTGCATCGCCCTGTGCCATAGCCCGCCCTGATTAAACCGTTAGTCAGAGCGAGTAGCATAATAGGTAATGTTGTCAGTACGAATGCGTGAAAGCCGATTAAGTCGAAATTTAAATATCGATTGAAAGTCTTATTTAATCTTCTCCAGCAATACGCCTGCTTCCATATGGTGGGTGTAAGGGAATTGGTCGAATAGAGCGAAACGAGTCACTTTGTGTGTTTCACATAGAGTGTCTAAATTCTCTTTTAAGGTTTCTGGGTTGCAGGAGATATACACAATCCGCTCGTAGCCTTGCACCATTTTGCAGGTATCGATATCCATCCCCGAGCGCGGTGGGTCAACAAAAATGGTGTTGCAACGATAGCTTTTGAGATCAACTCCAGCCTGTTGCAAACGGCGAAACTCACGTTGACCTTCCATCGCTTGAGTAAATTCTTCGGCAGACATGCGGATGATTTGCACATTGTCTATTTTATTTGCCGCAATGTTGTATTGCGCGGAATCAACAGAAGGTTTGGCTAATTCGGTTGCGAGCACTCGCTCGAAGTTTTTCGCCAATGCCAGTGAAAAGTTACCATTCCCACAGTAGAGCTCTAATAAATCGCCGTGGCTCTCTTGCGTACAGTCAACGGCCCATTCCAACATTTTTTGTGCGACAGTACCATTTGGTTGAGTAAAGCTGTTTTCCACTTGTTGATAAATGTAACTTTGACCATGTACGTTCAGTTTCTCAATCACAAAATCTCGATCGAGCACGACTTTCATTTTACGTGCACGGCCAATCAAATTGAGGTTGAATCCCTCATCATTGAGACGCTGTTTTAATGCTTTTGCTTGGGTTATCCATTCTTCATCGAGTTGGCGATGATAAAGCAGAGAAACCAATACTTCACCACTAAGAGTGGAGAGAAAATCGACTTGGAAAAGTTTACGGCGCAGTGAGTCGCTGCCTTTAAGTGCATCGACCAAAAGTGGCATCAAATCATTAATTAAACGACTGGCTGCAGGAAACTGGTCAACGCGGTATTTTTCACGCGTTTCTTGGTTGAACATGATGTAATAAAGCTCATCACCTTCGTGCCAAACTCGAAATTCTGCACGCATACGGTAATGCTGCTCTGGTGATTCAAACACTTCCAACTGAGGCATGTTGTATTGTGCGAACATTTGGGTCAGACGCTCGGTCTTTTCCGCCAACTGTTGCTGGTAGTGTTGTGGGTTTACATCAAGAGTCGCCATGGTATTACCTTTGCTTGGGTATGGTGCATTCAAATAATAAAGAGCGCAGATTTTATTCAATCCCTCGCGCTTGTCCAGTTTTGTCCTGAATTAGTCATTAATTGCGAGCTAACAAAAATAGCTGACACCAATCAGTACTAGACAAATTATCAATAGAGCCATAGTATCGCCCTCAGCTGGTGCTATCTAGCGGTATAGATGGCCGAAAAGGGAATCTGGTGTGAATCCAGAACTGACGCGCAGCGGTAAGAGAGAACGAACACCCAATATGACACTGCAGGAAAATGCTGTGGGAAGTCGGGTTAGTAGGTCAAGAGCTCTCAAGTCCGAATACCTGCCAGCAGCCAAATCTATACCACCGTTTGGTTGATTTGGTAGGACTTACGCGAATTAGGATCACAATATGAATAAATCCCTTTTAGCGGCGGCTGTAGCATCGCTGCTTCCGTATGCCTCATTTTCTTCTTATGCTCAAAACACTGAAGAGTCGCTCGTGGTGACGGCTAACCGTTTCGAGCAAATCGAATCCTCAGTTCTTTCTTCAGTAACCGTTGTGTCACGTGAAGAGATCGAACAGTATCAAGCCAACTCATTAACCGAAGTATTACGCCGAGTCCCCGGCGTGGAAATCGCCCAAAATGGTGGGCGAGGACACAATGCGTCTATTTTTATGCGCGGAACGAACAGTGATCATGTGTTGGTATTGGTGGATGGTATTCGTATCAACTCATCTGCAGGTGGTGTGGCGATTAACCGTTTTCCGATTGGTTTAGTGGAACGCCTAGAGGTTATTCGTGGTCCGAGTGCGTCAGTTTATGGTTCTGATGCGATTGGCGGTGTGATCAATATTATCACTCGCTCTCACCGAGGCGATGATGCTAAACAACTAGCGCTGGGCATTGGTAGCCTTGCGTCTAAAAAAGCCGATATGGTGGCTAAAGCGGATGTGAACGAAAAAGGACATATCCAAGTAGCGGCAGGTTTTGAACAAACCGATGGCTATGATATTAAAAAGACGGGAAACGGTACCCAATATGGTTTTGATAGCCAAAACCTGATGGCTGGTTATGAGCATCAATTAAGTAAGCATTGGCTTGGCTATGTTTCTGCAAGCTGGTTTGACAGTGATGCTCAATATGACTCTTATGGTTCGGTTAAACAGGGTTACTCACAAAATGAAAGCGTTACTGGCCAACTTAATTATCAAAATGAACAGTTAAAAAGCTTGGTCAGTTTGAACTACCAGCAAACTGAGAACTTAGATTATTCACTGGCGGAAGGTCGGGCGAATGCCAGCACTAAGGCCAATATCAGTCTTACGCAGCTGCAGTGGGCCAATCTCTACCAACTGACATCAACATCGGAAATCGGTGCAGGTATTGATGCTCGCCGTGAACGCCTTGCCGATGACGCGAAAAATCGTGGCAGTGCTCATAAATTAGCGGGTGAAAGCCGAGATACCAAAGGTGCGTTCGCTTCTGGTCGGTTATATGTCAATCGCTGGGTGTTGGAATCCAATATTCGCTATGACGAATACGATCAGTATGACAATTATACAACTTGGTCTGTGGCGGCTGGGTATCAACTTAACGAAGCTCATTTTGTGCGCGCTACTTACGGTACTGCTTTTAAGGCACCAACGTATTCAGATTTAAGCACTACTCCAGACTTGCAACCGGAAGAGTCAAAAAATGTAGAGCTCGGTATCTCGGGTGTCTATTCGTTTGCAAGATGGAATCTGTCGGCTTATGACAACAAAGTGGATAACCTCATCATTTGGTATAAACCAGCCTCTTCTTCAGGTGACTGGTATTCAGACAACACTGATGCTCGGATTAAAGGCTTAGAGTTTGATGTGAACTTTGATACTGGGCCTGTTAACCATACGGTTGTGGCTGAGTTTAAAGATCACAAAGATGATAACGATGTCCAACTGGCACGTCGTGCAAAGCAAAATTATAAATGGATCAGCTCAATGAATCTCGGTAAGTTTGAGTTTAACGCTACCTATACTTACACAGGCAAACGGCTTGATCTTCCAACAGCATCGCCCATGAGTGACGACTACATTTCCGCAACCAACTTATGGGATATGTCGGTTGGCTACTGGATGAATGATGATCTGATTGTTCGCAGTCGAATCGATAACGTATTTAACGAGCAGTATGAAACGGCGATTGGTTACAAAGCGCCAGAGCGAGCTTATTACCTCAACGTTGCTTATCAATTCTGATTTTTGAAACCGCCTGTGGGCGGTTTTTACTTTGCGAGTGTGATGATGAAAAAGAACGTTATCGTCAGTTGGTCTAGCGGAAAAGATTCAACCCTCACTTTAGAGCGATTATTGGAAGATAGCCGTTATTGTGTGGTGGGCATTTTTACCACTTATGTCGAAGATGAAGTGCCCTTTCAAGCCACCCCTTTGTATGTAATTGAGCTACAAGCACGACTTTTAAAATTACCCGTTGTCAAAATAGAGCTGCCTGCCGTATTTCCAAGTAACGAGCTTTATCAATCGACCATCATCAGCGCATTAAAACAAAGTGGATTAGAGATAGACGCCGTTGCTTTTGGCGATATGTTCTGTAACGGCATTGCGGAGTATCGCAAAAGCTATATTGAACCGGTTGGCTGGGAGTGTGTGTTGCCCTTGTTAGGCGAAGATAGTAGCGCTCTTGCGCGAGAGATCATAAATCGCGGCATCCAAACCATGGTGATGACGACAGATGGTCACAGCCTCACGCCAGACTATTGTGGACAACCTTATGGACGAGCGTTTATTGATTCTTTACCAGCAAAGGTTGACCCGTGTGGCGAAAATGGTGAGTTTCATACACTGGTCACCGATGCGCTCTGTTTTTTGGGTGGAACACTGGAGTTAGAGTTGACGCATCTCCAACTGGGGGAACGTTTTTGTCACCAAAGATACCGAGCAAGAGCATTGCCAATTGATAAAGAGCGAGTATGATCGGAACGTTTTCATTATAAGGTGCTCAGAGTGTCGCAACCGTCTCAGCTTAATGTGCTTATCTTTGACTCTGGTGTTGGTGGGTTATCGGTTTATCAAGAGGTCCAAGCCAAACTACCACAATTAAACTACATCTACCTGTTTGACAATGAAGCTTATCCTTATGGAGAGCTCAATCAAGAGGTGTTAATTAAGCGTGTGGTTAGGTTGGTAAGCGATGTCGTTGTGAAAGAGCGCATTGATTTGGTCGTTATTGCTTGTAATACCGCAAGCACCATCGTCTTACCCAAGCTGCGTTCTTGTCTTGCTGTACCAGTTGTGGGGGTTGTCCCTGCGATTAAACCGGCCTCGTCACTGGCAAATAAAGCCGTGGGACTCATTGCTACCCCAGCGACTATCACTCGTCAATACACTCACGATTTGATTCGAGATTTCTCATCTGACAAGAATGTTGAATTGCTAGGGTCAACGCGCTTAGTGGATATGGCAGAAGAAAAATTGAGGGGCAAAGCTGTCGATCTTGCAGAATTAAAAGAGATTCTTAGCCCTTTGGTGAACCGTATTGATGTGGCGGTCCTTGGCTGTACACACTTCCCATTAATAAAAGAAGAGATCCAAGCCGTATTAGGGAAGAGTGTCGTGCTAGTTGATTCCGGAGAAGCTATTGCTCGTCGTGTGCAAGAGCTATTGGGTGTGAAAAGCGAGCCACAATGCAAAATCAAACAACACAAGATATTATCAAGCGCACCTCCTTGGGAAGAAAGCGCGCTCAATAGCCGATTAGCTCACTTAGGTTTTACTCCTGTTCAAACATATCGTCATCAGGATGTTTAGGATCATTCGCCACACGTACCTTCAATGTACGCTGCATATAGTCTTTCTCATTCAAAGCTGAAATAGCACCATCTACATTTGCAGAAGCCATCACAACAAAGCCAAATCCACGCCTTTTGCCCGTTCGCTTATCTTTCATCAAACGTACGGCAAAGACCTCTCCATATTTGGCAAAAAGTTCACGAACATGAGCTTCATTAGCTTTGTATGGCAAGTTACCGACATACAGTGTTTTCGTTGAGAGTTTTGACTCCTCATCATCGGTTAGCGTTTTGCTGCCAAAAAATTTAAAAACAAGAGCGGAAGAGACAACACCAAGAACAAAAGTAATTGCGGGAGAAAGCGCGACCAGAGAAAAAAGGATTGCGCCTATTATTGCAAGAGATGCAACCAGTAAAATCGATTTATTAGAGTTCATATTGGAATACTACATATCAAGTAAAAGAAGAAGGATGTCTAGGATTAACAAAATAGACACATCAATCTTACGTTTATGCTTGGTGTTTTTCCAACCAATTGCTGTGATAACCTTCAAATGTTGAAGTTTTATTCAATAAAACGCGACATTGGTGGCTTTTTAAGCGAATGAAAGGTGATTTTAAAAAAGAACTTGTCACATTGTAAAACCTCCCTATAATGCCGCCTCACTGACACGGAGTGAGGCAAGCCTCACAAACGAGTTACTAGTTGAAAGAGAAAGATAGTTAAAAATAACTCTTGACTCTTAAAAGCTAAAGCGTATTATTCGCACCCCTAGCGACACGGACTTAACGGTCTTGTTCGACAGGAACGCTCTTTAACAATATAAACCTATCAATCTGTGTGGGCACTCGTTGATGATAATCAAAAAAGATTTATCAATGAACTGAGTGACCAATCAGAATCAAGTTTACTTGATTTTGGCACAGTCAATT
>NZ_CAWPKR010000012.1:0-53253 GCF_963888765.1 Vibrio sp. B7 | reverse complement strand
CCTTCAATGCTGATGGCACCGTGACCTACACACCAAATGAGGACTACCACGGCAGCGACAGCTTCACTTACACAGTGACGACGGCGGCGGGCAATGTTGAAACGGCGACCGTGAATGTGACGGTCGGTGCGGTGGCGGACGGACCAATACTTGACATAATAAATCCTAGTACTCTCTCCGAGGAAGGCTTATCTGGTGGACTTCAAGATGATATTGGATCCTCAGATACAAGCGACGCAATTAAGGCATCTGGCAGCATCACAATTGATGATGTAGATAGCGATTCCGTAGGGATCACTCTTTCGGGCCCGGAGGGCATCACGTCGGGAGGTATGGAAGTCGTTTGGGAATGGGATGCTCAAAATCACAAGCTGATAGGTTCTACATCTGGGAGTGATTCTAAATCCGTTATTGAAATCGAACTTACTGCTCCTAATGCAAGTGGCAAGGGCGAGTGGAACTATACGGTCACTTTACTCAGCCCTGTCGACCATCCAGATGGCTCCCAAGAAGATACACTGAGTTTAGATCTCGGCGTATTTGTTTCAGATGGGCAAACCACAACGGAAAGCAAATTATCTATCATCATTGAAGACGATGCACCTAGCGACCATGCGATGGATCCAGTTGCTGCCACAGCAACTGACATCCCTGATGTGTTAACTGGCCAGTTTGATTTAACGAGTTACCGTGGTAATAGGACTACGATTGACGGTGGTCAATTTACTATTACTGCAAAAGGATTCTCTTCAGCTTTATCATCCACGTTAGTTAGTGCAAATATTAATGGTGACAGCGAAGGTATCGGCGTTAGTAGTAAGGATTCTCCGTACCATAATCTTGCTAATGAAGTTGATTTTCGTAAGTTTTCAGATGGCAGTTCTGCATCCGAAGAGTTGGTTATTAAACTCGATCCTAACACGGTAGCTTATGGTGCGAAAATTGAGTTCAGCAAAATGTTTGGCGGTGAGGGCGAAAGCGGGATTGTTGAGTTTTGGCGAGATGGAAAGCTGATTGCAACTCAAAGTTTTACCTCTGATGAAAATCGTGGAGATTACGCTAAAGACTTTTCTGTGCAGCAGGGTGGCTTTGATACGATGGTTATCAAAGCTACTGATAATGGTAACTCGTTCAATCACAAAGATAATAGTGACTTTACCGTTAAAAATATCGAGTTTCTTGGTTCGGATGCGCCGCAGCCAATTGCTTATGGTTCTGGTGTCGTTGAACCGCAATGGGGGGCCGATGGCCGAGGTGCACTGCAATTAGTTGGCCTGGATGAATCTGCGACACTCAAAACGGTTACTGGCTCTGACATTACTGTTGGGTTAGTAGGAGCAAATACTCTTACTGGTAAAGATGCAGAAGGGCATTTAGTCTTCAAACTCGAGTTTACACCGACAACGGGAAAATGGGAGTTTTACCAGTATCAAAATATACAATCGCCGTTAGGTGATGGAGACATTGATTTCCAAGTGAAAGTTACTGATGCCGATGGTGACAGTGCTGTGCTTGGTTTTGCGGTTAAGCCTGTGTCTCCACCGGTTATTGGTGAATTGACGCTCAATGTTTCTGAAGAAGGATTACAAGGCGGTATAGTAGATGACGAATCCGTCACTGGTTCACAAGACACGACTAACCAAGCTTCAGTTGATGGTCAGTTAAGTCTTTCCAACGTTACTCAATTGTCCATTGGTCTACCGAGTGATCGATACACATCTAATGGTGTCGCGATCACTTGGTCATTATCGCCAGATAAACAGATGCTCACTGGTTCTGCAAATGGTAATAAGGTTGTCGAGTTTGCGTTAGATGATCAAGGTAAAGTAAATAGTGTGTTACATGCACCTATCGATCATCCAGATAAGGCAGGTGAAGATCATTTAGCTATCGAGATCCCACTTGAAGCGAAAAATGCGGCAGGAGCAATCGGTACTGGTGTTGTTACTCTCGTCATTGAAGATGATGCGCCGTTAGCAAGAGACATTTTGCATGTCTTAGAATCAGAGACTAAACAAGGCGCCAATGTTCAGTTGATTTTAGACGTGTCGGGTTCTATGGCTTGGGAGGCTGGCAACGGTAAAACTCGTCTTCAAGTGATGAAAGAATCAGCGGTACAGTTATTAGATCAATATCAAGCTATTGGTCAGACTCAGGTCCAATTACTGTTATTTAATGCAACAGCTTCTCCTTACCATAATGGTTCTTCTTACTGGATGACGGTTGAACAAGCCAAAAACTACATAATGGGCCTAACGGCTTCTGGAGGTACAGATTATGATCACGCTATTGAATTGGCACAGAATCAATGGTCTGGTCTCGGTTATGGTGAGCCATTAAGTGGCGCTAGCAATGTGAGTTATTTCTTATCTGATGGTGTACCCGAAGGATACGATTGGAAAAATGGTGTGAAAAACTTTAACACCATAGAGAAAGATGAGCTTGATAGTTGGGTTAGTCATTTACAAGAAAACAAAATCACCTCTCTTGCTTATGGTATGGGGAATAATGTTCCGCAAGGAGAATTAGATAAGGTTGCTTATGATGGCCATTTAAATGTAGATACAGGCTCTATAGTAGTGTCTGACGTGACTCAGCTTCCCCCTATTTTATTACAATCTGTCATTCAACCTATCGGCGGGAATATTCTTGTACCTGTTGATGGTTATGGGATGGGAGCTGATGGGGGAGTGATAGCGAGTATTACTATCAGCGATGTTACCTATTTATTCGATGGCCAATCGATATCAGTTATGGGGACATCTTCATCTCTGACCCATAGTTTTGATCCTACAACCAATACTTTGTCAATTTATATTAATGATAAACACTCATTAATTATTGATTTGGATGATGGCAGTTACCAGTTCTTTGGGGCAACTATTTCATCGGATACCCAATTGGTTTTCGACTATACATTAAAAGATAACGATGGGGATACAAGCTCAAGTTCACTAACATTTGTTGTTGGGCACGACATTAAAGCTGAAGGAAATAGCATTGATTCGATACAGCTATACGATACCACTACGTCAAATCAAAAAGTGCAGTGGTCAACATCGGGTGCCGGTTCATCGTCGGTGACTTATCACGATCATGTTGAAAAAGGTTTAGTCGTGGATGTAGGCGATGGTGGTGATTATGTCTATCTCGGAAAAGGAGATGACATTATTTATCTTGGTGATACTCATGTTGACGGCTTGGATAATCATACACAGGCTCATCTAAAAGAGATGGCGGCTTCCGATCTTTTGGATCGTTTTGGGACTGGGCTTGATGGCTCTTGGCTACAAGATGCCAATAACGAAGACAGCGCACTCAATATCCCGGGAGCTAGTAATGCTTACGTCGATATAACTCATGGCGGTGGTGGCGATGATCGTATATTCGGCCAAGGAGGTACAGATCTCCTCTTTGGAGGCTCGGGTAATGACCATATCTACGGTGGCGAAGGGAACGATGGCCTTCGCGGTGGTACTGGTAATGATATTCTAGATGGTGGTGCTGGGAATGATGTTCTAATTGGCGGCTTAGGCAATGATATCCTTACTGGTGGTGATGGTGCAGATATCTTTAAATGGGTTGAGATGGAAACCGCGACTGACCGCGTTACTGACTTCCATCGTTCGGAAGGGGATTCGTTAGATTTCTCTGATTTGTTCGAAGACATGTCCAAAGACGAGATCACAGTATTACTTGATGGGCTGAGTAGTGCAGATCATCAAGGTGTTGTGGACGATGTATCTATCCGTGTTACAGGAAATGAACATGAATCGCACCTAACGATTGTCAAGTCGGGTCAAACATTGACCGTGGACTTTGATGGTGCGTCAGCTGCGGATATCACCAGTAGCTTGATGGATAACCTAAACCATTTAAAGGACTAAAATAACGAAAACCGGAGCTTGATAAGAGCTCCGGTTTTTCTTGCTGTCTATAAATACGGCTTACAAGACCTTACAAGCGAACCCTTTTAGATAAAACCCTTCAGGGTAGGCTGAATCTGTCAAGTGGTCAGCGGCTTGCTCGAACCTTTCAACAAATTTAACGCTGCGACCTGCATCAAGCGCCGCGTCCGCAATGATTTTTTGGAAGAGATCTGTGCCCATAAGGCCAGAGCATGAATAAGTGAGTAAAGTGCCACCGGGTTTTAAAATTTGCATTGCCAACATATTGATGTCTTTATAACCATTTGCACCAGAGGTCAGGTTATTTTTACTCGATACGAACTTAGGCGGATCCATAATCACCACATCAAACAGCGTTCCTTGATCACGGTATTCTCGCAATAATTTGAAAACATCGGCATTTAAAAATACCGCGCGTTTTTTGGCGATATCGAATTGATTGATCTCTGCATTGTATTTGGCGGTATCTAATGCAGGTTGTGAGACGTCGGCATTAATTACACGTTTGGCACCGCCTTTAAGAGCATACAAACCGAAGCCTCCGGTATAACAAAAGCAGTTAAGGACATCTTTATCCTTCACATATTTTATTGATTTCTGGCGGCTGTCACGTTGGTCTAGGTAAAAGCCTGTTTTGTGTCCACCAACAATATCGACGCTAATTTTTACGTCATTTTCTTCGATAATGACTGATTTTGGCGGCTCATCGCCATGCAGCACGCCTATGCGCTCTTCCAAACCTTCTTTTTTACGAACGGCAACATCTGAACGTTCGTAAACATGGCACTCTGGGAAAACGATTGTCAGCGCTTTAACAATATTCGTTTTATGGTATTCAGCCCCTGCGCTAAGCAGTTGGCATACTAGATAATCTTGATACTTATCGATAGTAATACCTGGCAACCCATCTGATTCTGCTGCAATCAGCCTAAAGCCTGTAAGACCATCTCGTTCAATAATCTCCTGGCGAACTAACAGTGCATCTTCGAGCCGTTTCACAAAAAAATCGACATTGATCTCCTGCTTCTCAAAGCTCCAGACGCGAGCTCGAATTTGAGAAGTAGGAGAATAGGCTGCTTTTGCTAACCACTGATTATCATGAGTATAAACGTCGACGGTCTCTCCAAGGCTAGGCTCACCTTCTACCTTGCTGATCCCTCGGGAAAAAACCCATGGATGTTTACGGCGCAAAGATTTTTCACGGCCTTTGACTAGATAGATTGCAGCTGTCATACATTACTCGATGAATATTCAAAATGGGGGCGTATTTTCATAGAAAAGGTAATGGAAAGCAAACAAAGAGCGAGCGTCATACGTAAATAAAGGAAATTGTTTGGGGAGAGTGTCTATGGGATGTACATCAAATTAACCCATTGTCATTTCTTTCATTATAGTGAACGACGCATTTTAGTAGATAAATGATTGAGTATTTAAACATAGAGAGAGATTCAAATGGCTCAACAGTGCGACAAGTTTATCGTGACAGGCAGGGTCCAAGAGGTTGGTTTTCGTTATCACACCGCTCATCAAGGACTAAAGCTAGGCTTAACAGGCTATGCTAAAAATTTACATAACGGCGAGGTTGAAGTCATCGCCATTGGGAATAGTGAAAATTTGGAGCAGTTTTATCAGTGGCTTCAACAAGGCCCCAAAACGGCGAAAGTAATGTCGGTGTCGCGTGAATCACTTCTTTCTTATACTGAAAAATATAGCGGATTCGAAATACTTTAAAAGTAGCACCGCTTTGTGCTTTGTATGGTTAAGTTGCTTGGAGCTTAGTTTCGCACTACAAGCATTTGGCAGGTTTTGGTAACCCAGCAAGTTTAGTTGCTTGTTTGGCAGGGCCTTTTTTAAAGAGTTTGAACAGATATTTACTATTGCCTTTTTCCGGACCATGCGCTTTTTCCATCGCTTTGACTAACATACGCACTGCGGGTGAAGTATTAAACTCTTCATAAAAGTGGCGCACGAACCAAATGACTTCTAGATGAGCGTCTGTTAACTCGATATCTTCCTGACTGGCCAGTGTCTGGATCATTCCTTCTTCCCATTGGGTATGGTCTAGGAGGTAACCCTGAGCATCAGTTTCGACGGTTTTACCATTGTATTCAAACATCTTTATTACTCGATTAAAAATCCGCGTTTAGGGTAGCGTAGTGAATGTGTGATCTCAACTGTTTAGAAAGCAAAAAGCCCGCAAGCTGTGGCTTGCGGGCTCGTTTGGACAAAATGTCGACGTAAATTAGTCGTCGTTCATAATGCCTAAAATAGCCAATAAGCTTGTGAACAAGTTCAGAATATTTAGATACATTGAGATGGTAGCACTAATGTAGTTTGTCTCTTCACCTCGTACGATGCGGCTTGTGTCAAATAGGATAAAACCAGAAAACACGAGCGCCGCGATGCTGCTGATCGCAAGTTGGCCAACGGTAGAACCAACAAAAATATTAATAATCGCCGCAACGATGACAATAATGAGGCCTGCCATTAAAAAACTTCTCATGAACGAAAAGTCTTTTTTAGTCGTAATGGTATAAGCGGATAAGCCCATAAAAACAAGGCCAGTAAGACCGAGTGCCTGAGCAATAATGCTAGAGCCATTCGGGATTGCCGCATAGTGATTAAGCATTGGGCCCAGAGCTCCGCCCATTAATGTGGTGAACACAAATGTCCACACTATACCAGAAGAAGAATTAATGGCTTTAGGCATCACGAAAAATAGAATACCGATTGCTCCCAACTGCATAGCGAGTGCCATGAATGGTGAAATCTGCATTGCCATTGTTGCCATCGCAGCAATAGCACTGGTGATAAGAGTCATTGAAAGCAAGAAGTAAGTATTCTTCAAGACTTTATTAGTTTGTAGTGTGCTCTCTAAGCTAGCTGAGCGAGTAAACATAGGGCTGTTCATAATCTTCCTCGTAAGGGTTTATGTTTGTTTGTACATTTATGGGGCTGAATGAGCTAAAAAGCAAGCCCTGTATCGTATTTGTTTTGTGTAAATTTTAATAAAAATAGTCACTTAGATGTTAAAGAATGTGTAACACCATGTGTCTATGCTCATAAACAAAGAGAGAGGTGATGTTCACCTCTCTCTTTGTTGGTCGTTAATCCATTAATGATGGAGAATTTGAGAGAGAAAATTGCGCGTTCTATCGGATTGAGGATTTTCAAAAAATTCAACAGGGTTATTTTCTTCAATGATCTCACCAGCATCCATGAAAATAACGCGATCGGCCACTTCTTTAGCAAAGCCCATCTCATGGGTAACACAAAGCATCGTCATGCCTTCTCCTGCGAGTTCAACCATAACATCTAATACTTCCCGTACCATTTCCGGGTCAAGTGCAGATGTTGGTTCATCAAATAACATAATCTGTGGGTTCATGCACAATGAGCGTGCAATCGCAACTCGTTGCTGCTGACCGCCAGAAAGTTGACCGGGATATTTGTCGGCTTGATCAGGAATCTTTACGCGTTCCAAATACTTCATCGCAACCGCTTCAGCTTCTCCTTTAGGCATCTTTTTTACCCAAATTGGAGCGAGTGTACAGTTTTCTAACACGGTTAAATGTGGAAAAAGATTGAAATGTTGGAAGCACATACCGACCTCGCGTCGCACGGCTTCGATATTTTTAAGATCTTCCGTCAGTTCGTTTCCCGCGACGACGATTTGTCCTTTTTGGTGCTCTTCCAAGCGGTTAATACAGCGAATCATGGTCGATTTTCCTGAGCCTGAAGGGCCACAAATAACGATCTTTTCGCCTTTTTTAACGGTAAGATTGATATTCTTTAGTACATGAAATTCACCGTACCATTTATTCATATCATTAATCTGAATCATGATTTCTTCAGAAGGTGCGAGGTTGCGTTGCTGCGTCATAATACGTCCTTGATTTGTAGTTATCGTTTGTGACCAGTATGGAGTTTGTTTTCAAGCCATATCGAATATCTAGACATAGAAAAGCAGAACACCCAGAACACTAACGCGACAAATATATAACTTTCAGTAGAAAAGCCTAACCAATCCGGATCGGTATTGGCAGCTTGTCCAATACCGAGCACGTCAAACATCCCGATAATGAGTACTAAGCTGGTATCTTTAAATAGGCCAATGAAGGTATTAACGATAGATGGGATCGTGATCTTCAGTGCTTGCGGCAAAATAATCAAACCGACTTTTTTCCAGTAACTTAAACCTAACGCATCGGCGGCTTCGTATTGACCTTTAGGTATCGCTTGTAAACCACCACGAACCACTTCTGCCATATAAGCCGAACTGAACATGACCACCCCAATTAATGCTCTAACCAATTTATCCGTTTCCGAGCCTTGCGAGAGGAACAGAGGCAGCATAACGGATGCCATAAACAAAACTGTAATCAGTGGCACACCTCTCCAAACCTCGATGTAAACGGTACATAGGCTGCGAATAATGGGCATCTCGGAACGCCGGCCCAACGCCAGTACAACGCCAATCGGTAACGAGACAACAATCCCAACTAAGGCAATAATCAGCGTAACTAATAAGCCTCCCCACTTATGCGTTTCAACCACTTCTAGGCCGAAAAAGCCGCCATAGAGTAACGCCGCGATAAGAAATGGGTAGATGTTGACAAAAAACAACCAAATCCACGTTTTTTTCGGTGTATTTTCATAGGCGAGCAACGCACTAAAAATAGCAAGAGTGAAATAGAAGAGGCGAGGTCGCCATAGCTCAGCTTCTGGATAAAATCCATACATAAACTGATCCCAGCGTACGCTAATAAACACCCAACACGCCCCCTCACGAGTGCAATCACTACGTTGTGTACCTACCCAATCTGCATTAATAATCGCCCAATCGACAGTATGCCAAACAAGCCAGAAGGCGAAATACCCTAAGATCAGTGTAACGATGGAATTGAGTGCGTTATTAAAAAGATTTTTGCGCAGCCACCCAATGAAGCCAACGGTATTGGCTGGCGGTGGCAAGTTAGGTTGAAACTGATGTACTTTCATCTTATCTCTCCACCAAAGCAACTTTACGGTTATAGATATTCATTAATGCCGATGTCGTCAAACTGAGAGTGAGGTAAACACCCATGGTCATCGCAATAATTTCAATCGCTTGACCCGTTTGATTGAGCGTTGTGCCGGCAAAAACAGAAACCAAATCAGGGTAGCCAATCGCCATCGCTAATGATGAGTTTTTGGTCAAGTTCAGATATTGGCTGGTGAGTGGTGGAATGATGATGCGTAGCGCTTGAGGAATGACCACGAGTTTTAATGTTTTTGAACGAGATAATCCTAATGACATTGCTGCTTCGGATTGACCATGGCTCACCGCATTAATGCCAGAACGGACAATTTCGGCAATAAATGCGGCCGTATAAATACTCAGTGCAATCAGCAGTGCGGCTAACTCAGGGATAATACTGATGCCACCTTGGAAGTTGAACCCTTGCAGTTGTGGATACTCTGCTGACACTGGACGGCCCATAGCAAAGTACACAATGACAGGAAGTAGGATGCACAAGATAGCCGCAATTCTACCCATAGGCGTCTGCTGACCTGTTAAACGCTGTTTGTTTCGAGCCCAAATGCCAATAATTAAGGTGGTTAGTAAGCCAGCAAGAAAGGCAATAAAGATAAATGTGCTGCCACTTTCGAAAATGGGAGCGGGGAAGAACAGACCACGTACATTGAGAAAAATAGAATCCCCTAACTGCATGCTTTGCCTAGGCGATGGTAGAGCCTGTAACACGGCAAAATACCAAAAGAAAATTTGCAGTAATAAAGGAATATTACGGAAGATTTCTATATACACAGCAGCAAGTCGACTGACTAACCAGTTGGAAGAGAGACGAGCAATACCGATAAAAAAACCTAAAAGGGTGGCAAATACAACGCCTAAAAAAGAAACTAGCGCGGTATTGAGTAAACCTATGATAAAAGTTCGCCCATAACTAAAGGTTTCATTGTATTCGATCAAAGTAAGGCCAATCCCAAAGCCAGCTTCTTGATCTAGGAAGTCAAACCCCGTGGCAATGCCTCGAGAGCTTAAGTTAGAAAGTGCATTGGTCACAATGGTGTAAAAGAAAAAAACCAGAACGAGAACAGCAATAATTTGAAAGGCGACTGAACGAAAAGTAGGATTGTAGAACAAATTTGCGCTTTTAGCCGAGGGAGCTCCTGAGCTAGCCGCAATAGTTTTAGTAGGTTTCATACAACTATAACCTCAAATCCATTTTTCCAAAAAGGCGGTTAAAACCGCCTATTTGGGATTGTGTGACTATTAACGAAGTGGTGGAGCGTACATAAAGCCGCCAGCATTCCACAACGCATTTGCACCTCGTGCGATTTGTAGTGGAGAACCTTTACCTACAGTGCGTTCAAAACTTTCACCATAGTTACCGACTTGTTTTACAATTTGGTATCCCCAATCATCGCGAATGCCCAAACCTTTACCTTTAGGACCGTCCAGGCCAAGTATGCGTTTGATATTAGGATCGCTAGATTTAAGCATTTCATCTGCATTTTTTGAGGTAATACCGTACTCTTCTGCGTTAACCATCGCATTGAGAGTCCATTTCGCCACGTTAAACCACTTGTCATCATCTTGACGAACAACGGGCCCAAGTGGTTCTTTAGAAATGATTTCAGGTAATACAACCGCGACGTTAGGATCAGTTAAGTTCAAACGTAGCGCATACAAACCGGATTGGTCGGTTGTTAGGGCATCGCAACGGCCCGCGTCAAAACCTTTTGAGGTTTGCGCTGCTGTATCGAATACCACAGGTTTGTATTTCATGCCTGTGTTGCGGAAGTAGTCCGCCAAGTTCAACTCAGTAGTTGTACCGGATTGGACACAAACCGATGCCCCATCAAGCTCTTTTGCACTTTTCACTCCTAGGTCTTTTTTCACCATGAACCCTTGACCGTCATAATAGTTTACGCCGACAAAATTAAGGCCGAGTGCTGCGTCGCGTTGGAGCGTCCAGGTTGTATTGCGCGAAAGAACATCGATTTCACCTGATTGTAGGGCGGTAAACCGTTCTTTTGCTGTGAGTGGAACATATTTTACTTTCGATTTGTCACCAAGAACTGCTGCGGCAAGTGCCTGGCAATATTCAACATCAATGCCTTCCCATTCCCCTTTTGAGTTCGGGTTGGAAAAGCCTGGTAGACCAGTGCTCACACCACAAGTAATAAAACCTTGCGAAAGTACTTTATCTAAAGTGCTATCTGCTGCTGAAGCTGTCGTCGCCATCATGGCAGTAGAAGCTGCTACAACAGAAGCAAGAACAGTGAGTTTATTCGCCATTTGTATCCTTCCTGTATGATCCATGTTAAACCAGGTGACACCTGATACAACGTACTAAAAATGTTGTTGTGTAGCTTTCCAAGTTGTATTTGCATGCAATCGCACATTTACAAATCAACCGTTTATAAGCGTAGGTAATGATTTGTATTTTCTCAAATTAGTAATTTGAAAGATTTTTGATTAGATTCACAAACCTAAGCTGCAGCTAGAATGAACAAATGTTACAAGATTGTAAATAGTGCAACCATGTTCAATAGTGGGGCAACAGAATAGAAGCAGTATATTTCTCTTTTAACGTAAAATTAACAATTGTGTCATTAGTATGTTGTCAGGATTTTCAACTGTCTAATGGCAAAAATTTGGTTGATAATTATTTGGCTGCATTTAATTAGTGTCGCAGATGCCCTATTTTTGGTAGCATCAAGCGAATAGTTATCTAGATTATTCATGGAATGAAATGCAGTATTTTCCTCTGTTTTTGAATTTATTGGGCAAACCAGTGCTGGTTGTGGGTGGGGGCGAAGTCGCCTGTCGAAAAGTAGAAGCACTGATTCGAGCTGGGGCTCAAGTCACCGTCGTGTCACCTAAAATTGAACGTTATCTTTTAGAACTGGTAGAGCAGAATCGTTGCCAATGGGTTCAAAACTTTTATTCATCAGAACTATTAACGAAAGAATACTGGCAGGTATGGGCCACAACGGATAATCCGTCGCTTAACCACCAAGTGCATAAAGATGCAAAAAAGACAGGTGTTTTGGTCAATGTTGTCGATGATCAACCATACTGTGATTTTATCACGCCATCGATGGTCAACCGTGGGCGAATTCAGATCGCAATATCCAGTGGTGGTGCATCACCAGTGTTGGTGAGAAATATTCGAGAAACATTGGAAGCAGTTCTTCCGCAAAATCTCTCGTTGCTTGCTGATTTCGCTGCCTCCAAGAGAAATTCAATTAAACAATCACTCAATTCTGTCAGTGCTAGAAGAAAGTTTTGGGAAGCCTTTTTAAGTGATTCCAAAACAGAAAATGCAGTAAGCCGTGAAGAATTAGAGCGTTTATACCAACAAGCTCTCTTAGTGCCTATAGAAGAATCAGCACAATGTACATGGATAAGCTGTGGCGATGATGTTGAAATGCTGCCGATTAAAGCGCTACGTTACATGCAAAGGGCAGAGGTGGTTTTTTATGAACAACATTCTCCTTTTGAATTGATTGATCTTGTTCGCCGTGATGCTGAAAGGGAAAGTTTTAAGAATGCCGCGCAACTTGCAGAAAAGCTTGAGCAAGCAAAGTCTGATCGCAAAAGAATATGTATTTTGTTACCTAGAAACAGAGCAGAGTACGCTTTGCTTGTGGGGAAAGACTTAATGTTGTAAAAATAGTGCCATAGGTTATTGTTTTATCGGATTATGTTGCAGACCGAGCCTGATAAAACGAAGATGACTCAAAACTGAAGAGCTTATGTACTATGTATAAATCGATGCCACGTTCGTTCAAATCCTTCCTTGTGGTTAGCATTGTGAGTTTGGTTTCTATTTTTATGTCGTTACAATGCCACTCAAAGTTGCAAGAAGCTGAGTTCTGTGCAGATGATTATTTGAGCTGTAATATTAACAAAAGCGATGCCTCATTTCTCAATTTATATTATGATTCTTTTGAGCGTCCTGAAGTTATCAAAAGCTCTTTTACGGATTGGCGACAGTGGTGGTCACCTCAGGCAAAAGCTCTCTATATATTTTCACAAAATAATTTAATACAATTTGCGGGAATTACTCCTCTAGTTACTGAGGAAGCATTGGCTATTGGTCGTCAATACAATATAGACTGGATTATTGCGGAGGCTTATTTTTATGAAGCACAGGAATTATATTCATCACAACAATTAATTCAATCTGAATCCTTACTCAATGATGTTCTAGAGATGGTTGAGCGTATTGGATATAATGGGTTGAAAGGGCGAGTTTATAATTTATTGGGTAATATTTCATTTGATCAAACCAACTTAAAGAAAGCCTTAAAATATTATCAAATTGCTTATCAATTATTTGATAGGAATAAATATGCTATACAAATGTGCATAATTCTAAACAATATATCGACTGTGTATATTCATACGGAGGATTGGAAAAACGCTGATATATATAGTAAGAGATCTTTGAAAGTATACCAGAATCATAATTTCTCTAACTCACTCACCGAAGCTATTTTATATACTAATGCCAGTGTGATAGATACAGCGTTAGGACGTGAAGAATCTCAGCAGCGCAATGTTGAACTTGCTTTTGATAGAGCGATGAAAACAGGTTCTAAACAGTTGCAGTTTAAGACTATGGTTAACTTAGCCGATAATTTATTAAATCAAGGTGAGACAGAAGATGCCTTAGATATTATGATTCGATGTTTATCTCTTGCTAGGGAAGAGTCTAATCCCTTATTTACCGCATACTGTCAAGAGAGTTTAGCGGAAGTCTACCTTGCAAAAACTCAGTTAGAATTGGCTATCTTGAGCGCCAAAGAAGCGGTAGGAATTTATACAGATCACAATAATGTGCCAAGGATAATATATGCTACTGATATTATTTCAAAAATTTATGAACAAAAAGGTCGGTATGATGAAGCATTGTTTGAATATAAGAAAATGGCAACATTAGAAAAAAAACTTATCCTTCAGTCTAGAGAAAAAGAGGCATTGAGTCTAAAAAATCAATTTGACAGAAAACTCGACGAACAAGAATTATTGCTATTAAGTGCTAAGAACGATATACAGAAGCTGCAGATACAAGCTCAGGAATTTAGGGAGTGGTTGTATTTTTTGTTATTTATTATTATTAGCTTTTTATCTTTAATTAGTTATCGGAAGTATAAAAAATTTAAAATCAAACACTCAACTTTACAGCAGGATCATGCAAAGTTAGAAGTTGAATCTACACATGACCCACTCACGGATTTGTATAACCGAAGATATCTTGATACTTGGTTTTCTTATCAGGAAGAAACAACTAATAATAAACCACATTTATTAGCCATAATTGATGTCGACTATTTCAAAAAAATAAATGATCAGTATGGTCATGAAGCGGGGGATGAAGTGTTAAGGGAATTATCTACCATTCTGAAACAGCAGCTTCGACCTGAAGATCTACTTATGAGGTGGGGAGGTGAAGAGTTTGTGATGATCATTAGTGCACCAGAAGCTCATATTAAAGAAGTCTTGGAGAGAATTCGTGCTCAAGTCGAACAAACATCATTTTACTGGGCAGGGCAGCGGGTTCCTGTAACTGTTTCCATTGGAGCAATTGCTGAGAAGTCGGTGTCTAAGTTGGCGTTGTCGTGGCAGAGTGCAATGGAGAGTGCAGACCAAGCGTTATACCAAGCGAAGTCAGAAGGAAGGAATCGATTCATTGTAAATGACAGTTATCAGTGATTGAAAAGCCACCTAATGAGGTGGCTTTGGTATTTTATTCGTGGTGCTGTTAGTCTCGGAAATTGTCATACTGGAATGGCTGGCCCATATCCGATTCACGCATTAGAGCGATCACTGATTGTAAATCATCTCTCTTTTTACCCGTTACTCTTACTTTTTCACCTTGAATGGATGCTTGGACTTTGAGCTTGGCATCCTTAATGGCTTTTACCACTTTCTTTGAGGTTAACGGGTCCAGTCCTTGTTTAAATTGGACATCTTTAAACCAGCGTTTGCCGGAATGTACGGAATCTTTCGCTTCCATCGCTTTGGCATCAACACCTCGTTTCGCGAGGTTGCCACGTAAAATATCCATCATTTGACCCAATTGAAAATCATCTTCTGCAGACAGTTTTACAACTTCATCTTTGAGTTCAAATCCAGCTTCTACATTACGAAAATCAAAACGAGTAGAAAGCTCTCGGTTTGCATTATCGACAGCATTACGAAGTTCAACAGTATCGACTTCTGAAACGATATCAAAAGAAGGCATGGTGTTTCCTTATCTATTGCTTAGTATTTACTTTAAGTTACGGCGGTCAGTGATCGCTTGTG
Organism: Vibrio sp. B7; assembly: GCF_963888765.1. NCBI lineage: Bacteria > Pseudomonadati > Pseudomonadota > Gammaproteobacteria > Vibrionales > Vibrionaceae > Vibrio > Vibrio sp. B7. The sequence continues at coordinate 38,019 of NZ_CAWPKR010000012.1, read as the reverse complement.
CCAGCATATCCAGCATAGTTGCTGTGTCATCCCATCCTAAGCATGGATCGGTAATCGATTGACCATAGGTGAGGTTCTTTAAGTCATGCATTGGCTGATTACCTTCGATAATGAAGCTTTCAGCCATAATTCCAGCAACGAAATCCTTACCTGTACGTATTTGTGTGCAGATGTCGGCCGTTACATCTATCTGTTTTCTATGCTGCTTTTGGCAATTCGCGTGGCTAAAATCTACGATGAGGCGCGGGGCTAAGCCGAATTCGATCAGTTGCTCGCAGGCTGCAGATACGGAGTCAGCGTCATAGTTTGTCCCTGTATCACCACCGCGTAAAATAACATGGCCAAAGGGGTTACCACTGGTACGATAAACGGTCATACGGCCATTTTTATCCGGTGAGTAAAAGTAATGTGATGCTTGGGCCGCTCGAATGGCATCAATAGCAATTTTGATGTTGCCATTCGTGCCATTTTTAAAACCGACAGGGCATGACAGCGCAGACGCCATTTCTCGGTGTATCTGAGATTCCGTAGTACGTGCACCAATAGCTCCCCACGTGATGAGATCTGCGATGTATTGCCCGGTGATCATGTCTAAAAATTCAGTCGCAGTAGCAAGGCCTAGCTTGTTGATATCTAATAATAATTTCCGTGCTTTATTGAGCCCTGTTTCCAGTGCATATGAACCATCCAGATTGGGATCCGTAATCAAACCTTTCCAGCCCACAACGGTGCGTGGTTTCTCGAAATAGGTACGCATGACGATAAACAGTTCATTTTTATATTGGTCTTGGATCGCACTCAAACGTTGAGCGTAATCCATTGCGGCTTCAGTGTCGTGTACTGAACACGGACCGACAATGACTAACAAGCGATCATCGTGACCAGTCAGAATATTTTCAATTTGACGGCGTGAGTTTGCGATGCGCTCTGCTACGTCGTCTGTGATCGGATGCGCATTTCCAAGCTCTGCCGGAGTCGGCATTGGGCCCAAGGCTTGAGTTCTTAATTCATCTGTTTTTAATGGCATGGTAAAGCCTGTACTCTTATTGCGAAGCGGTAAAGATAACGGAATTGGCAATAGGAATAAACTCCAAAACGGAAAACTTATTGCTTATCATCCGCAAGATGAAATTTTATTCATAAATTTGTCATAAATATTTACTTTTACTTGAATTAATACTCGGCTATGGGTATTTTCCTGAGCAAGATAATTAAAAATGTAGGGAGTAATGAATGAGTTTGGCACAACATGATACGATCCACCCTCAGTTGATCTTAGGTGATGCCCTTCCAGCGGCAATTGAATCAAGTGGAAATGCCCAGCATTTGTATGTATCGCTGTCCGACATTATTTTAGATTCGTTGTTTTATCATCCTTCGATTGAGCAACATTTTGCGAATCTAACTGAACTTGAGCAAGGCTCTTTGCAATCCATTCTTGATGACAAAGCGGTGGCGGAGCATTTTACGTCAACCATTGTTGATAGAGTCGTGGCAGCGGTTCAAAAAAATCACACTACGATTCGTGTCTGTTTGAGTGATGCAGATAGTTACACTTATAAAGCGTTGATCGGTGGAAGTGTTGAAACGGATGAAATTAACCCAGCGATGGGAGTGCGTGGCGTATCGCGTTTTTCTTCCAACCAGTATGCAAAAGCGTTTAGTTATGAATGCGCTGTGATCAAGGCATTGCGCAAGCAAGGATTGAACATCGAAATTGTGGTGCCATTTGTTCGAACATTAAGTGATGCGGCTACGATCATTGACCGACTGGCAGAGCAGTCTTTACCTCGGAGTTTAGATGGTTTGAAAGTGCTTTATTCTTGCGATGTTCCATCAGCGGCATTGTTGGCAGAGCGTTTGATGCACTATTTTGATGGTGTGGTCATCAACATCGATAACTTAACACAATACACCTTAGGCATTGATAAAGAGAATCCCGAACTTTCCCATTTGTTTAATCCAGAGAGTGAGGCGGTCATCACGTTGCTCGATTTAGCATCAAAAGCGGCACGTCATGCGAATAAGCCGATTTTGGTCGTCACCCAAGCACTAGCAAGTTATCCAAAGCTGCAGGAGCACTTAGCTGAAAGTGTTCAGGCTGATGTTGTGGTAAAAATGTAATGATCTGATTTGGGCGCAGAATAGCTGCGCTCAACCCTAACTTTTTGTAACAACTTATTGACATTTCACAGCGTATACCTTGAACTGGTCCGACAACCATATTGAAAAGGTCAAGCCTCATGCTCTCCCCATTAACAAAAGCGAATCTTTACTTAAATCTGTTTGGTTTTTTAAAAGTGCCATTGATTTGGTCCTGCAGGCCAAAGATTTTAGTGTTAAACGAACACTCTGTAGAAATTCGAATTCCACTTAAACGTCGCAATAAAAATCATTTAAATAGTATGTATTTTGGTGTGTTAGCCGTTGGTGCAGACGTAGCGGGCGGTTTTATGGCAATGCATAAAGCACAACAGCGTGGCTCCAAAGTATCGTTGGCGTTTAAAGCGGTTAGTGCGGAGTTTTTAAAAAGGCCGGAGGCGGATGTTCATTTTCATTGCCATGATGGCCAGCTAATAGACAGTATGCTTGATGAAACTATCGCGACCGGAGAGCGGGTCAATCAGACAGTAAAGATCATTGCAACCTGTCCTTCGCTGCATGGTGACGAGCCTATGGCGGAGTTTCATCTTACTTTATCGTTAAAGCGTATTGGTAAATAAGGCCGAATTAGAGACTACTCGCTTAATTCTATCGGTTCAATGTCGACAATCTTATTTCTATTTAAAACAATTTTCCAACGGTAGTAGCGGGGCTCTTCTTTATGGTTATCTTCTTTGATAATCAAGTTGAGCAAGTGCCGTTTTTCTACGGTTTCTCGACTCACTTGACCACCACTTAACTGATAAATGCGATTAGAGCCTTTGTCCATCAAACGGGTAATCGGGCGTAGGTCAATGTGTAAAGTTTCGCGTGTTTCCTCATAGCCACTCATGAAGCGTGAGGTTGACATGGCCGTTTCTGAGCGATAGTGAAGTACCTGTTCCTCCCTTTGAACAATGCGTTTCTTTCGAATTGTTTTGATTCGGTCTGGTAATTTACTCAGGTTGGTATAATCAAGCCATTCAATTTTGTAACCTACAGATTTTCCGGTCGTTGGGTCTATGTAACGACGCTTCCATTTAGGTTTTCCTTTACGGATCCAGCGCCACAGCATATCGCGTAAGTCATCTTTAAAGATCTCGCGTAATGCATAAACAAACGACATAGCGATGATAAAAGAGGCGGTGATTTCCCCCCAATAGTCGCGAGCTGTAATGGCGATGACGGTGACAAACAGCATTACAAGCCCAGTCGCGATGCCTTTTACGGCACGCTTCATGTTATTACCTAAAGAAGTGACGTGTTCATTAAGCACAATGGGATGCTCGATTAAACGGCGTAGTAGGCGCATCTTGTTACTCAGCCGAGTGATGTCTTCCCCTGCCTTTGCCGAGTTGTAATTGTTAAGTTTACGATGTGCCTGTTCTTTTTCAACCAGTGTAATTAGACGCTCTTTGATGGTTTTATATTCACCATCGCGGTTCATGTGTGCGACTAGGGAAAGAAACTTTTGCTCAGTATACCAAGATAAATAGTTATCAATATTGGCGTAATAGCGTTTTAAGCTCTCTTCATAAGGAATGCTGCGGCGCAATCTTTTCAAAATATCTAAAGAGAGTTCAATGACACTATCAACTTCATCTGATGTGACGGTGTCACTCGTTGTATTGAGTTGTACTACAGCTTTATCTAGAGCGATAACATACTGATAAGCAAATAAACTCAAACTGACTCGATACTGAGTAGAAGAGAGATGGCCTCGTTGTGCAAGCCGGCTGTGCACTAAGGGCAGTAACGTTTTATCACTGTAATACGCACGCTCTTGGTGGATGAAGCTATAGTAAAAGTCAGATTCAGGAAGTATTTCGGGTGTTAGACCTAAATCACCGGGAATGAATAGGTAAATGTCTAGATCAAGTTCTTTGCTCTGAGACATGGCATGTGAAATTTTAAGCGTGATGGTATCTTGCTTATCGACATTAACCAAAGAAAGCTCCTGAAAAAATGCTTATTTTTCCCTTGAATGCAGGAAAGGATAACAGAGATCACGTATAATCTCTGCAAAATTGAGGTGAGACATAGTAAATGATTAACGTTGGTCAAATAAACAGTTTAGAAGTCGTAAAGATTGCTGATTTCGGCGTATTTTTGGATGCTGAAGATTTTGGAACCACTTTACTGCCTAAACGATTTACCCCAGATGGGGTTGAATTGGGGCAGAAAATAGACGTATTTTTGTATTTCGATTCAGACAATCAACTTGCCGCGACGACTGAAAAACCGATTGCAAAAGTAGGCGAGTGGGGATTGATGAAAGTTCAGGGTGTGAATAGCACTGGTGTTTTTGTTGATTGGGGTCTGAAGGGTAAAGATTTATTGGTGCCTTACAGCGAACAGCGTGCTCGTTTTAAAGAAGGACAAATGATTTTAGTGTATGTCTACACCGATAAGGCTTCCGGCCGCATCGTAGGCACAACAAAATTCAACAAGTGGCTGGACAAAACCCCTGCAAACTATACGCAGAATCAGCAAGTTGATCTATTAATTGCAGAACACTCAGAACTCGGATACAAGGCCATCATCAATGGCGAGCACTGGGGGATGATTTTCCCATCAGATGTGTTTGGTAAGTTGTTTATTGGTAAGACCTTAAAAGGCTACATCAAAAATATCCGTGAAGATGGAAAAATTGACCTAGCTCTGCAAAAAATTGGCGTAGCAAAAATGGATGAGTTAAGCACTAAGATCATAGAGTTACTTGAGAAAAAGGGTGGTTTTCTTCCATTAAGTGATAAATCGACACCAGAAGCTATTTTTTCGATGTTCCGTACCAGTAAGGGAACCTTCAAGAAGAGTATTGGTGGTTTGTACAAGCAGGGAAAAATTACCATTGGGGAAGATGGAATTCATCTTGTATAGCTGAGGCGTTCACCTCCTGTTGTAATCTATTTTCCTTGACGATAAAAAAAGGCCCAAAACTTTTCCGTTTTTGGGCCTAGGGGAGTGGCTCATTTGAGCCTACGCTAATCATTAAAATAGTCATACTTATGCTTCCCTGTAAGTATAGTTATTATCGCTAGAAGTGCGCGTGTTTTCTAGATTTTTGTCCTATTTTGGGGCACGTTAAAACAAATTTTTATCTTTAACGAGTTCTCTTGGTAAACCATTTTTTATGCGGTTGCCTACCCATTTCCCTAGGCCAATCACATCGTTACCGAGTTTAACCAGCACTTCGCCAGTGCCAGTTTGTAGTGCTGGTCTGACATCTCTGCCCATGTACCAATCTCGCGCTTCTTCAATCGATAGTGTGATGCAGTTTGATTCGTTACCAGTCGCTAACGATGTAGCGACTTGATGTTGCCAGCGATAACCTTTTTTATGTGTTTCAGCGATTTTTATCCCCATGCGAGAGAAGCGGAATTTGCCGAGCATAGGTTCCAGTGCGTTTGGAAATAACCATACATCATTCTCACGTAGCCAGACACTGGTATCATCGGGGATCACAACTTCAAACGTTTTCATGAGTTGATCCGCGATCTCTTGTGTGAGTTTAAGGTTGGCTTTCGCAAAAGGAAATTGACCTAAACGTTTGTTGACTTCAGGGTGGGGTACAGAGCTAAGTTTACGGATTTTTGCAACAAAAAAACCTTCACAATCATAAGTTTGAGGGAATATATGCAAGAACCCTTCGTCTGTAATAGCTGCTTTTGCATCCTCAAACAATGAAATAAGGGAAACAAATTCAACTGATTGTGGATATTTTTCTTGTAGATGCAAGCACACTTGTTGGTTCTCTTCTGTACTCAATGTACAGGTTGAGTAGACCATCACACCGCCGGGCTTTAAAGCTTGAAACGCACTTTCAATCAAATCTTTTTGTGTTGTGGAAATCGACAATACAGATTCTTTACTCCAGTTTTTCATCGCATCAGGATCTTTACGGATGGTACCTTCTCCTGAGCATGGAGCATCTATTAACACCGCATCAAATTGTTCCGGTAACCAACCGCCAAAGACTCGACCATCAAAATTGCTCAGTGCACTGTTGCGTACACCGCAGCGTTCGATATTAGCATGCAGCACTTTAACACGGCTGGCTGAAAATTCGTTGGCGACTAATACGCCTTCATTTTCCATACACGCCGCAATTTGCGTTGTTTTTGAACCCGGAGCCGCCGCCATGTCGAGTACTGAATTGAACGATTCATCGCCAGTGAAAAGAGCGGACACTGGCATCATAGAACTGGCTTCTTGAATGTAAAAAAGCCCTGCCATATGTTCGGCGGTATTACCTAAAGGTACGACAGACTCATCGGCTTCAATCCAAAAACCCGTATTACACCAAGGCACTGGTGATAAAGCCCACCCTTTTTCTACGGCGCGTTGACAAAAACTATCGACAGAGATTTTTAGCGTGTTGACTCGAATACTTTTACGCAAAGGACGCTGGCAAGCTGCAATAAAATCACTCATCGTTAGATGTGTGGGCAGTATCGCTTCAATTGTCGCAAGAAAAGGTTCAGGTAGGGTTATATTGGCGTGCAAAGCAGTATCTCGTCTGGGAGTTGAGGCCGGATTATATAAGAATCGTGATGAGATCAAAATAATAAAAAATGCAGCCGATCAGCTGCATTTTATAAGAATCAAGGTTAACCCTTTAAGGTTTTGGTATGGCTGTTCGCCATTGGCGCCATTCTGGTTTGGCTTCAGGATATAAGTAAAATGCTTGGCCTTGTTTAGCTATAGGCTGTAGCTGTTTTTGCTCTGGAGTGGCAAATGTAATTCCGCCTTTCATGATGCTATCTAACGTGCCTGCTTTTATATTTGCACCAGATAAACCGATGGATACATCGACGCCAGAAGTGTTCCAAAATACGCTATTGCTGCGAACCAGATAAGCGAACTCTTTTTGGATTTCAATGGTAAACATGACGCGGTCTGCAAAGTCTCCTAGAGCAACATGGGTTACTTTGCCCACTTCCATTTCACGGTAGAGAACCGGGCTATCTTCAGTCACTGATCCTCGTGTTTCACTTTGTAAGGTGAATTCAATACCGAGTGCTTGTTGTGGCTGTTTTTCTAGTTCAAATTGATACTGCACATCGCCAAACCCAGGTTGGACCTCAATGCTGGAACTGAGTAAGTTTTGCAGATTTTCAACACCATTGAAGCCAATCTTAGTTTTCGCTACCCAAAAGTGAGAGCCATTTCTGGCAATGCCTAATGCGTAGCTAGGCTCAATTCTCGCTTGGAGTGTAACTTGGTTTGTCTTGAAATTAGGTGTTACAGAAACAACCTCTCCCACAGTGATATTGTTATATTTGATGGATGTTCCTAGCGTAACGCCAAAGGATGAATCGGCCGTTAAGATGATTTCTTGGCCCGCCTTACGTGCTTGATCGTAGCTGTCATAGAGCTTCCACAAATTCTGATCTTTGTTATCAATACCTTGCAACGAATCAAATGCAATGCCTCCTTGAATTAAAGTTTTTAAAGGAGCGGCTTTGACTTTTACGCTTGCAAGTGTTGCATTAATTTCGACGCCAGAACGGTTCCAAAAAACAGTTTGATTCGTAATCAGATGGCGATATTGATTCTCTATTTTGACCTCGATTTTTACACCTTCTTTAGTGAGCTTAAAGCCAAAAACACTGCCTACTTGAAGATTACGGTATAGGAGCGGGCTGCCCGGATTGATGGGAGGAAGCTCGTCGGCAAAAAGAGTCAGTGTCTGTGAGCCGCTTTGATTATATTTTGCAAGCTCAGCTAAGGATTTACTTTGATATAGCGGGTACTCATTACTCGCATTTTCAGCGCCTTCGCTGATGAAACTGATTGAGCCGGCGAGCAGTTGTTTGGCAGGAGGGATCGAAACATTAAGGCCTGATTCGGTGAGCTCTGCGGTGGCCGAGCCTGTAATGTAAAAACGATTCTGTGAGCGTATGAGTGATGTGTACTCTTCATCAATCAGCGTATTGAGCACAACACTGTCTTGCTGCAACTTTACGTCAATTACTGAACCTACCGCGATGCCTCGATACAAAATCTGGCTGCCCACATTTAAGCCATATGAGCTTTCAGCTGTAAGTTTGATAGCAATTGATTTTGCTTGTGACTGATTAAATTCAAATTGGCGAATAGCAGTGAAACTTCTGGCCTTTTCGCCCTTGCCAGGAATGAGTGTCAAGTAATTCCCTTTGATCAAATTACCGATGTTCTCAACTCCAGAGAGTGAGACTTTGGCCTCTTCCAACACAAAACGGCTTCCCGAATTGAGCATATCGCTAAAAGCCGGTTGGATAGCAGCAGAGGCGATGATCTGTTGGTGACTTTTACTGAGCTGCAATTCAGTGATTTGACCGACTTCTATTCCTCGGTAAATGATGGGGGCACCAGTTTGGTTAATATTATGCTGATCGGGTAGGGTGATTTTCACAGGGATACCACGTCCTGCGGTTTTTAAATCGCGATAGAGACTAAATTGGGTATTTTGTTCAACAGGCTCCCCACCGTCCGGTGAATCGACGGCAATTGAACCACCGATTAATGCACTTAAACTTTCTAAGCGGACGTCAACACCTTCAAAGCCAATGCTTGCACCAACACCGCTGACATTCCAAAAACGGCTTTCATTTGTAATAATGTGGCGATACTCGTCTTTTATCGAGGCTTGAATGAGTACCGACTTTGCATCGTCATCGAGTTTGTAGTTAAACACTTCACCAATCGGAATTTTTTTATAGACGATTTGTGAGCCAACAGAAATACCTCCGAGATCGCGAGCCTTTAGAGAAATGATAAGCCCTTGACTAGGCAGTAGATCAGAAGGTGCACCATCTAAAGCACTAAACACTTTATCGTGTTCAGCTGAACTATTTTCGTTACCCGGTTGAATCGCAATATAGTTTCCTGAAACCAACGCATCTAAACCTGAAACGCCAGATAAACTGGCCGTTGGCTTCACTAACCAAAAGCGGGTATTGTCATTGAGTAACTGAGTAGCTTCTGGATAAATATCGGCTTCCACATAGATGTTTTCTAATCCTTCGGACAGTTTAATATCTCTTACCATGCCGACTTCGAGCCCTTGGTAGCGAATTGTTGTTCGCCCTGCGACTAAGCCTTGTGCGTCCGAAAAATAGATCTGGATTCGTTCGCCAGCATCGTGAATGGCTTTAACGACTAACCAACCTGCGAGCGCCATGGTGAGTATGGGCAGTATCCACAAAGGTGAGATGCCCCTGTTTCGCTTAACATCGGGAGTGTATGAGGGCTGGCTTGAAATTTGTTTACTCATGTGAAGGCTCGTTTTGGTCTGCGATTTCTGGGTAATTATCCCAGATGAGTCTTGGGTCCATACTTTCCGTGGCGAGCATGGTGAGTACAACCACCAAGCCAAAGGCAACGGCTCCATAACCGGGAGTGAAGTCGAGAATTTGACCGCGATCAACCAGTGTCAACATAATTGAGATGACAAACAGATCCATTACCGACCATTTGCCGATCCATTTAATCGCGAAATAAATGTTCATTCTCTGACGGTGGTAAACCGTTCGCTTAAATTTAATCGCCAGTAATAGATAGGTCAGGCCGAATATTTTTACAATAGGCACGATTATACTGGCCACAAAAATGATGATTGCAATTCCGACCATACCACTATTAATCAGTGACGCAACACCAGAGAAAATGGTGTCTTCTAATCGCTGTCCGTTGGTAATTAAAATCGATATTGGAATCAGGTTCGCGGGGAAAATAGCGACACTTGCTGCAATTAAATAGGCCCAAGTTCGTTGTATCGAGTTGGGTTTCCGGTGATATAATTTTTGCGCGCAACGCACGCAGTGCGTATTTTCTGGTTGTGAAAGATGGCAATGGTGGCAATGCACCTCTTTACGCTCGAAGGCATATTGATTCTCTGGCTGCCACGCTTGCCAATAGCGCCTTACGCTAACTCGAGTCGCTAGCAATACGGTTGCCAGTTGCAGCAAAACTAAACCATACAACCCCACACCGATAAAAATGTCGGAATAATCTTGAAGTTTAAAACAAGATACCGCCACGCTGACTAAAAAAACATCGAGCATTACCCATGCTTTTAATCGCTGAATAATGATCAGTGAGCCACGCAGTAGATGAAACCATCGATAACGCAAGGCGATATGAGCGGTCACTACGGAACCACACACTAAAAGTGGCGCAATAGAGCTGCAAAATAGCACCAATAAAGCGAGCGCTCCAAAGCCCTCTTCAGCCAGCGCAAAGACACCGGATGGCAAGGTGGCGGGGATCATCACCCCAACCAAGCGAATACTGATGAATTCAAAAAAATGAGAGGGGATAAACAGTAACAAGCAAGTGATGGCGACGGCTAAATCCCCAGATAAAGAGGGAGATCCACCGCGGTACAGTTGGGTACCGCAGCGTGGACAATAGGCACTTTTTCCATGCTCAACCTCGACGAGATCAACGGCCAATTCACAGCCGTGACACAACCTCACGCCGTTAGGTGATTGTGGATGTTGAATAAGCGCTGAATGTTGAGACAAACAATCATCCTAATTTATTGTTACCCAATCACTAAACGTACGATTGGAGATTTCCATAAAGGGTCTGATATAACCCATCTTGCTCGACTAATTCTCGATGCGTACCCATTTGGCTAACTTGACCATCTTCCAGCACGTAAATTATATCGGCTTGTTTCACTGCCGAAAGGCGGTGCGCAACAATTAAAGTAGTTCGACCTTTCAAAAATCCAGTCAGAGCATTGTGCAATGCCGCTTCAGTTACCGTATCTAACGCGGATGTTGCTTCATCCAAAATAACAAATTTAGGATTGCTCAGTACCATCCGAGCGATGGCTAAACGTTGACGTTGTCCGCCCGACAAGCGAATACCATTTCGGCCAACTAGCGTTTCTAAACCGTCACTGAGATTCGCAGTCACATCATCCAGTTGTGCAATATGCAGCGCTTGCCATAATTCCTCTTCTGCATATTGACCGCCGAGGGTCAAATTATGCCTTAAGGTGTCGTTGAATAGTATAGGTTGTTGTAATACCACGGCAATGTTATCGCGAATAATATCAAAACTTATCTCTTCAGTGGTCGCACCATTAAAACGGATCTGCCCGGAATTGGGCTGATACACACCAATTAACAGTTGGATCAACGTGGATTTCCCACCACCACTTGCGCCAACCAACGCAACTTTTTTACCCGCCGGAATCGTGAGCGAGAGATCGTTGAGCACACTCTTTTCACTATCGTAGGCAAAATTAACGTGAGAAACCTCAACATCGACCTGGCGGTTATCTGTGAATGGGTTAATTTTGCAAATAGGGCGAGGCTCTTCCTCCAGTGCAAGCAGATCATTAATGCGATGAAAGGCCGCCTTTGCACTGTACCAAGAAAATTGAATACTCAGCAGCTCTTGCACTGGGCCTAACATAAACCACAAATAACCGAAAACGGCGAAAATTTGCCCTATGGTCAAGTCGCTAAAAACCACCATCAGCATCGCGACCGCTCTAAATAGCTCAAAACCAAGTAAAAATAGGAGAAATGAGACGCGCCCTGCAGCCTCTGATTGCCATGCATATTTGTCTGCATTCTCTCGGACTTGGTTGGCTTGCTGCTTAAGTTCATTGAGAAACTCTCGCTCTTTATTAGCGGCACGCAATTGATAAATGCCATCTAATGTTTCGACTAGCCGATTTTGAAAGCGTTCATACGCTTGGTTTTCTCGCTTTTTCAGATGCTTAACTTTGCTTCCGAGTTTACGTGAAAAGTAAATCACAATCGGGTTGACCAATAAAATAAACAGCCCTAAACGCCACTCAAGCCAGAGTAGAACACCTGCTGTGCCTAACACGGTCAGTAGGCTGATGATAAATTTACTGAGTGTGCTGCCTATGAATTGATCAATGGTTTCGATGTCGGTGATTAAGTGAGCATTAATACCACCACTGCCTTTGGTTTCGTACTGCCTGATACTGATCCGTCCTAATTTATCAATCATTTTGCAGCGCATTTGGTAAGTGATGGTTTTGGACACCAAAGTAAATTGACGGCTTTGAAGTATGTTGAGCGCTTGGCTGACGCTACGCATCAAGACCACTAGCAATAACGTGAGTGCAATATAGCCTGTTGGGTTTTGCATCGATGTCGGTAGAATAGTATTCATCATCGCCAAACCAGAAGCGGGTTTATTCAGCAGAACTTCGTCGACCATTAATGGCATTAATAGTGGAATAGGGACACTAACCAGCGTTGCAATAACCGCGATCGCATTGGCAAATAGAAGTGTAGGTCGATGTTTTTTTACTTGTTTTATTACCCAAGAGCGGCTAATAGTGTCATTGGAATTAGTCATTATGATGAGAATGCATCCTATTTATCGTGTGAGAAATTGTACGCTGTTCAAAAATAGATGTCTTCCGTTTTCAAAAGGTCGTTGAGTTTATATGAACATAGAAGAATACCGCCGTCTTACCAAGCAGGCGGTGGCACTGGTTGAATCTGAAACGGATTTAATCGCTAATCTTGCCAATTTGAGCGCCTTATTTAACATGGAGCTTGAAGATCTTAACTGGGTGGGTTTTTACCTAATAAAAGAAGAGCAACTGGTTCTCGGTCCCTTTCAAGGAAAACCAGCTTGTGTACGCATCCCCTTAGGAAAAGGTGTGTGTGGTACTGCGGCGGCGACTAACCGTATACAACGTGTTTATGATGTCCATGAGTTTGCTGGTCACATTGCTTGCGATGCTGCGAGCAATTCTGAGTTGGTGGTGCCATTTTCTATCAATGGCCAAGTGGTGGGAGTATTGGATATTGATAGCCCAACAATTGGCCGTTTTTCTGAAATTGATGAGAAAGGGATGGCAGAATTAATGATTGAGATAGAAAAGCTGCTCAATTCACACGCTAACAAGGCATAAATTGGTCATTGCCTGTGGTTTTTCGCATTTAGGTCACTATAATACCGAACATATTTATCTTAATGCCTCGCGGAAAGACCGCATAAACCAGGAATCCTCATGGAAAACACTGAAAAGTTAAAAAACAGCAAAGAAGTTATTGCGTACATTGCTGAATGTTTCCCTAAGTGCTTTACTTTAGAAGGTGAAGCAAAGCCTTTGAAAATTGGTATTTTTCAAGATCTTGCTGAACGCCTAAACGAAGACTCAAAAGTAAGTAAAACACAGCTGCGTGCTGCGTTAAGACAATACACGTCGTCATGGCGTTATCTACATGGTGTTAAACTAGGTGCAACTCGTGTTGACCTTGATGGCAACCCATGTGGAGAGTTAGAAGAAGAACATGTAGAGCACGCACAAGCAGCATTGGCAGAAAGTAAAGCTCGAGTACAGGCTCGTCGTAAAGAGCAAGGACAAAAAGCACGCGAAGAGGCAAAAGCGAAGCAACCAAAAGCGAAAAAGCCTCAAGCACAAGCTCGTCGTCCTCAAGCGAAAGCGCCAAAAGCTGAAAAACCTGTCGAGACGCGCGCTTTAAATGCTGATGAAATGATCACTGGCAAACAAGTGAACGTAAACATGGGTAAAGGAAACATGGCTGCGACCATTGTTGAAGTTAATAAGGAAGATGTGCGCGTTCAACTTGTCAACGGCCTACAAATGGTTGTGAAAGCGGAGCACTTGCGCGCATAAAGGAGAAATTCCTACGCATGAAATGCCGTTCAAAATTAACGTTGATCGCTGCTGGCCTATGGCTAGCAGCGTCATCCGTTCAGGCCTTAGAAGCCACTCTTAGCAAAGAAGATTTACCTCTTCTTGCCCCAGAAATGCAGCATGAAACGGCGAGTAAGCGTGTGACTTCCCGTTTTACTCGTTCTCATTACAAACACTTCAACTTGAATGACGATTTCTCGCAAGCTATCTTCAATCGTTATCTCGAACTGCTCGACTACAACCGCAATATCTTTACTCAGAGCGATATTGATTCCTTTCATACGTGGTCGACACAACTTGATGATCAACTCAAGGCTGGCAATAACCAAATTGCATTTGATGTTTATAACTTATCAATGCAAAAGCGCTTTGAGCGTTTTCAATATGCGCTTTCTCTGCTCGACAAAGAAATTACATTTGAAGCCGATGAATCGATGGAACTTGATCGCTCAAAAGCAGCTTGGCCGAAAGATAAAACCGAGCTCGATAAGTTATGGCAGCAACGTGTCAAATATGATGCACTGAACTTAAAGCTTACGGGTAAAGAGTGGCCGGAAATTAAAGAAACGCTAGGCAAGCGTTATAATAACGCGATCAAACGTCTGTCTCAGACCCACAGCGAAGATGTATTTCAGCTTTATATGAATGCTTTTGCGCGTGAAGTTGATCCGCATACTAGTTATCTCTCTCCACGTAATGCCGAGCAGTTCCAATCAGAAATGAATCTTTCACTGGAAGGGATTGGTGCTGTACTGCAAATGACCGACGACTACACCATCATTCGTTCGTTAGTTGCGGGTGGTCCTGCCTCAAATAGCAAGCAGTTGGGTGAAGGCGATCGTATCATTGGTGTGGGCCAAGATGGCAAAGAGATGGTTGATGTTATCGGCTGGCGTCTAGATGATGTCGTACAACTGATCAAAGGCCCGAAAGGCACTAAGGTGAAGTTGCAAGTTTTGCCGGAAGGTAAAGACGCTAAAAGTCACGTTGTCACTATTGTTCGAGACAAAATTCGTTTAGAAGATCGAGCGGTTAAATCAAAAATCATCGAGAAAAATGGCAAGAAAATCGGCGTGCTTGAAGTCCCTAGCTTCTATGTCGGTTTAGCGCAAGACACGGACAAATTGCTGACTGAACTGAAGCAGAAAAAAGTGGATGGCGTGATCGTCGATTTACGTAATAACGGTGGGGGTGCATTAACGGAAGCGACGGCATTATCCGGCTTATTTATTGAAAGCGGCCCGGTTGTGCAAGTTCGCGATAGCTATGGACGAGTAAACGTTAATAGTGACACGGATGGAAAAATCAGTTATCAGGGTCCTATGACGGTATTGGTGAATCGCTACAGCGCATCAGCCTCAGAAATTTTTGCAGCGGCAATGCAAGATTATGGACGAGCGATCATTGTTGGCGAAAACTCATTCGGTAAGGGAACGGTTCAACAGCATCGCTCGTTGAATCATATCTACGACTTGTTTGATAAAGAATTAGGCTACGTTCAATATACGATTCAGAAATTTTATCGTATTGATGGTGGTAGTACGCAGAATAAAGGTGTTGTGCCTGATATTGCGTTACCCACTGCGATTGAAGCAAAAGATACCGGTGAGAGCGTTGAACCTAATGCACTTCCTTGGGATCAAATTGAGCGAGCTAAATACGACAAGTTACAAGCTAATGAAAAACTGATTGCTAAGTTATCTGCGCAGCATCAAGCTCGTATTGCCAACGATATGGAGTTCGGTTTCATTAACGAGGATATTGCAAAGTATAAAGCAGAGAAAGATGACAACACAATTTCTCTCAATGAATCTGTGCGTAAGCAAGAGAGTGACAAGGCAGATGAATTGCGTTTGGCGCGGATTAACATGCGACAAGCCGCCAATGGTTTGAAGCCCTATAAAACCTTGCAAGATGTGCCTAAAGATTATGAAGCTCCAGATGTTTATTTAGAAGAAGCAGTGGCGATCACTGTTGATATGCTAAATTAGCAACCAGTAGCAATGAAAAGCGAGCCTTAGTGCTCGCTTTTTTGATCTTATTTAAACCAAATAAATAACGTGATACAGATCAAACATTTCGCTTTATCGTACAACCGGTTCTAAGCTTAAGAAAAAAGCGAGGAGCGTGTTATGAAATGGATAAGCATCATTTTTACCTGCATTGTTCTTATCAGCACCAGTGCGGCACAAAGTCAAAGTAGTGGTACGCAGACTCATCAAGACTTAACTCAGTTTGATCTCCCTTTTTTACTTGGTGATTGGTACCTACTTAACCCCAATCCTGACACTTCTTCCGATGATTTTCGTTCTATTAAACTGACCTTGGAATCGAATTATCGTTTCAAGATCGATATTCAAAAGAAAAATTATAATGTGGAGCACTGGGAGGGTGAATTTGACGCCAGCGATAACAGCTTGATTTTGGGGCTTAATTCATCGCAACCTCAAGTTTATCAATACCAAGTGAACCACAACATGCTCAACTTAAACGGCATTATGTTCACTAAAGCTTTACCAAATGCGTTGGCAGGGGTGTGGTCTAGCAAACGGATATTTGGTGAAGATGCGATAGCAACCGACATTAACCAACTTGATCTCGTTTTACAGCCGGATTTTGTATTTATGTTCAGAGTAAGTGGTGCTAATGGTAACGAATCGATCCATAAAGGGGTGTACTACACAGAAGGTGATCATTTGGTGCTCCTTTATGAAGACGGAGAACATGATACCCGCTATACGCTTGTTAGCGATATGTTAACTTTAGAAGTGGAGAATGGTTCCATGTCGGCTGTTTTAGCGCGAGTAAATCCGTAGTCTTGCAATCTTCTATCATAAGAAAGGCAATGAGTGAAATCTGTTGATATATGGGTAAATTGTCAGCGAAATAACGGGGTATTTGTCTAAAATGCCTCGTTTTTCGGTTTGAGGGGTTGTTATTAATGATAACAAGCCTTAGATCTATAGCCATCTTACTGAATGTTTATCAAAAACGTCACATTTCACTCCGTCAACAAGGATTCCGACATGGCTCATACACCTCAAGCCAAGTATCGCAAAGATTATCAATCTCCATCACATACCATTACGGATCTCGAATTAACATTCGATCTCTTTGATAGCAACACCACAGTGACTGCCGTTTCTCACGTTAAGCAGCAAAAAGAGAATAACCAATTGGTGCTGGATGGTGAAAACCTTGAGCTGAAATCGCTCAAAGTGAATGGCACCGAATGGCAAGATTTTCAGCTGCTTGAAAGCGGGCTCTCGATCTCATCATTACCTCAAGAGTTTGAATTGGAGATCGTGACACTGATTAACCCTGAAGCGAATACTGCACTAGAAGGGTTATACAAATCGGGTGGTGCGTTCTGTACGCAGTGTGAAGCGGAAGGTTTCCGTCGCATCACTTACTTCCTCGATCGTCCAGACGTTCTTGCAAAATACACAACGACCGTGATTGCTGACAAAAAAGATTACCCATTTTTATTAAGTAACGGTAACCGTATCGAACATGGCGATCTCGCAGAAGGGCGTCATTGGGTGAAGTGGCAAGATCCACATCCAAAACCTGCTTACTTATTTGCTCTCGTTGCGGGTGATTTTGACGTATTACGTGATCAATATAAAACCAAGTCTGGTCGCGATGTTGCCCTCGAGATTTTTGTTGATAAAGGTAACCTCGACCGCGCTTCTCATGCGATGACATCACTTATCAACGCAATGAAGTGGGACGAAGAACGCTTCGGTTTAGAGTATGATCTCGACATCTACATGATCGTTGCCGTTGACTTTTTCAACATGGGTGCGATGGAGAATAAAGGGCTCAACATTTTTAATTCTAAGTTTGTGTTAGCCAATGAAAAAACCGCTACTGATACTGATTATTTAGGTATTGAAGCGGTGATTGGCCACGAATATTTCCATAACTGGACTGGTAACCGCGTCACTTGTCGTGATTGGTTCCAATTAAGCTTAAAAGAAGGCCTAACGGTATTCCGTGACCAAGAATTTTCGTCTGATTTAGGGTCGAGAGCGGTGAATCGCATTAATAATGTGCGCATTATTCGCGGGCCACAATTTGCGGAAGATGCCAGCCCAATGTCACACTCAATTCGTCCCGATAAAGTGATAGAAATGAATAACTTCTATACATTAACTGTCTATGAAAAGGGCAGTGAAGTGATTCGTATGATGCATACGTTATTGGGTGAAACGAATTTCCAAAAAGGAATGAAGCTCTATTTTGAGCGTCATGATGGCACTGCCGCTACCTGCGAAGATTTTGTAGCAGCGATGGAAGATGCTTCAGGCGTCGATCTTACCCAATTCCGTTTATGGTATAGCCAATCTGGTACACCGATTGTTTCAGTGAGCACTGAATATGACGCACAACAGAAAACCTATGCCTTAACCGTAGAGCAAACAACCGAACCAACGCACGAGCAAAAAGAGAAAGCAGCGCTGCATATTCCTTTTGATGTTGAGTTATACACCGCTCATGGTGATGTAATTGAGTTACAATGTAACGGAAAGCGAATCTCTAATGTACTGAACGTAACACAGGCCAAGCAGACCTTCGTGTTTGAAAATGTGCCAGAGAAACCGATCCCTTCCTTGTTGCGCGAATTTTCAGCACCAGTGAAACTGGAGTATGACTACAGTGATGATGAGCTTATCTTCTTGATGGTCAATGCTCGTAACGAATTTGCTCGCTGGGATGCAGGCCAAATGTTGTTAGCCAAATATATCCGTAGCAATGTGTTTGGAGTGCAGTCGGGTAAGGCGGCGGATTTGCCAGAATCGGTAGTTGATGCATTCCGTGGTGTGTTACTTAGTGAGGCTCTAGAGCCTGCTTTTATTGCGGAAATGCTCTCATTACCTAGCCATAATGAGGTTTCAGGTTGGTATAAACGTGTGGATGTTGATGCCATAGCGACCGTACTTAAAGCGATGAAAGTACAGCTTGCTAACGCATTGCAAGACGAGCTCAATGCGGTTTACCACAGTTTAAAACAGACAGCATACAGCATTGAACACAGTGCAATTGGTGAACGAGCATTGCGCAATACTTGCCTTGCTTATTTAGCTTATACCGACCAAGGCAATGATTTGGTGCTGGCTCAGTATCACAGCGCCAACAACATGACTGACACCATCGCCGCTATGAGCGCTGCGAATAGTGCACAGCTTATGTGCCGTCAAGCACTGATGGATGATTACAGCAATAAATGGAAACACGATGGATTGGTGATGGATAAATGGTTTGCACTGCAAGGGACTAACCCCGCGCCAAGTGTTTTGGATACCATTCAACAAACCATGAAACATGAAGCATTTAGCTTAAAAAATCCAAATCGTACTCGCAGTTTAATTGGTTCATTCCTCAGCGCAAACCCAGTTAATTTCCATGCAAAATCGGGTGAGGGATACCGTTTTGCAGGGCAGATACTGCGTGAACTCAATGATAGTAACCCCCAAGTTGCGTCGCGTTTAATTGATCCTTTACTTAAATTCAGGCTCTACGATGAAACTCGTCAAGCAATGATGAAATCGGAGTTGGAGACTTTGAAGTCAATGGATAATTTAGCTCGGGATCTCTTTGAAAAAGTAACAAAAGCGCTCGAATCTTAAGGATCTTAACTCTACTAAGAGCGAGGTGATAGATATGTCTCCTCGCTCTATTTTGGTTAACGGCTATGAAGCAATACTATTTTACTCTCAATATTTCTTATCAAACTTACTTAGCGCACTATTCTGGTGTAGCAAGCTCTGTACACGTCTACACAGATCAAGGTTTACGCCTTCAGCTACCCGCATCTCGATTTCGTCCATTTCTTAGCCAAATTGGAGTAAAAGGTCGATTTCGGCTGACAACTGACCAAAATAACAAGTTTGTAAAGTTAGAAACTCTGTGAGCTGCTGATTTTCTAGATATTTAAATAGGAATCTTAATCACATTCTCAAACATTTCACCTCAGACCTGCCCTAAAACTGTTAACTATTTGTCAATAAAGCTTTTACAATAAAGCAAGCATTACCAATGGTAAGCGCTATGCTTACCGCATACCCTACAAAAATAATAATCTTGGAGTCTACTATGACTGCGCGTGAAACTTTAGTGCCAGTTCTGCTTGAAAAAGTGTACAAACTGATTCAAGACAAACTCGATCTTGCTCATCAACCGCTCGTGACCCAACTTGCTCAACATCTATTTAGTAACATTTCGAAAGATGATCTGACTGAACGTAATGAATCTGACTTATATGGTGCAATAGTTAGCCTATGGCACCATATTAACGAGAAAAACCCAGAGGAGCGTTCAGTGCGGGTATTTAACCCGACAGTAAGCCGCCAAGGTTGGCAGTCAACGCACACGATTGTTGAAATAGTAATCCCTGATAGTCCGTTTCTTGTGGACTCCATTAAAATGGCGCTCAGCCGTTTGGATTTATCGTCACACCTCATGCTCAATGGTCCAACGCAAATCTCGCGCACCGATAACGGTGTTATTACTTCGGTAAACCAAGGTGAGGGTGTTCTGCAATCTCTTTTTCATATTGAAGTCGACCGCCTTAGCAGCAAAGAAGCGATGACACAGTTGAAAAATGAGTTGCTTAGTATTCTGAGCGATACAGCTTTAGTGGTGCAAGACTGGCAACCAATGTCAGAAAAACTGGTGCAAGTGATTGCGCAATTGGAGACACAAAAAGAGTTCATTCCTGTAGAAAGTGATCGTTACGAAGAAACCATCAAATTCTTAAAGTGGATGGGAAATCATAATTTCACTTTCATGGGGTACAAAGAGTACGACCTCGTGACGGTCGAAGGCGATACTGAACTGAGACCAACAGCAGAAAAAGGGTTAGGTTTATTTTCTGATTCAAAACGTGTGCGCAGCGTAAAATTATCTGACTTTCCTGATTCTGCGCGCCTTGAAGCCAAAAAGCCTTTTTTATTGATTGTCACTAAAGGCAATACCCAATCACGTATCCACCGCCCAGCTTATACCGATTATATCGGCGTTAAAAAGTTCGACAAGGCAGGTAAAGTGATCGGTGAACATCGTTTCACTGGTCTATATACCTCGGCGGTGTATAACCAAAGTGTCGAAACTATTCCGCTGATCCGCGAAAAAGTAGAACGTATCCTAAAAGCCAGCGGTTATCGTGCAGGCTCGTATTCCTATAAAGCGCTGCACAATATTCTAGAAAACTATCCTCGTGATGAGTTACTGCAAGCACGTGAAGAAGAGATGTTAGAAGTGGGGATGGGCGTAGTGCAAATGCAAGATAGGGATTTGCTGCGTCTGTTTGTTCGTAAAGACCCGTTTGGTCGTTTCTTCAGCTGCATGGTCTATGTGACCAAAGAGCGCTATAACACCGAGCTTCGCCGCCAAACGCAACGAATTTTCAAACAGTACTTTGGTTGTGAGCAAGATGTTGAGTTCACCACTTATTTTTCAGAAAGCCCATTGGCAAGAACACACTACATCGTACGTGTTGATAATAACAACATGGATGTCGATGTAAAAACGGTAGAGCAAAATTTAATGGAAGCATCATCAACTTGGGATGATCGTTTATCAGATGCGATCGTAGCAAACTTTGGAGAGAGTAAAGGGCTGCCATTATCGAAAGAATACATGCGTGCATTCCCTCGCTCTTACAAAGAAGACATGATGCCGGGTTCAGCGGTGGATGATATCCAGCGATTGGAAGCCTTAGATGAAGAGCACAAACTCGGCATGTTGTTCTATCGCCCACAAGAAGAAGCGGCCGATTCAAAAGCGGTGCGGTTAAAACTCTATCACCGTGACGAGCCAATCCATCTTTCTGATGTGATGCCGATGTTGGAAAACTTAGGGCTGAGGGTGATCGGAGAGTCACCTTATGAAGTACGCAAGTTAAATGGTCAAACGTATTGGATCTTAGATTTCTCAATGCTGCATAAGAGCGATAAGAGTGTCGATCTTCGAGAAGCGAGAGATCGTTTTCAACAAGCATTTGCGGCTATTTGGGCTGGTGAATTAGAGAGTGATGGCTTCAACCGACTAGTACTCGGTGCTTCATTAACGGGGCGCGAAGTCTCGATTCTTCGTGCTTATGCGCGTTACATGCGCCAAGTGGGTTTCCCATTCAGTCAACAATATATTGAAGATACACTCAGCCATTATCCAGATGTAGCAAAAGGGCTGGTGGAACTATTCTTAAAGCGGTTTGATCCTAAACACAAAGGGGCTCAAAAAGGGCAAACGGATCTTATTAACGCTATTACTGAAGAGTTAGATCGTGTTGATAGCTTGGATGATGATCGTATTATTCGTCGTTATATGGAGATGATCAGTGCAACGATCCGTACTAACTACTTCCAGCTGGATGAAAACAATCAGATCAAACCTTGGCTTTCTTTAAAAATGAAACCGAAAGAGATTTCTGAAATTCCAGCTCCTGTGCCGGCTTTCGAAATCTTCGTTTATGCGCCTGATATTGAAGGTGTTCATTTACGTGGTGGTAAAGTAGCACGTGGCGGATTACGTTGGTCTGATCGCCAAGAAGATTTCCGTACCGAGATTCTAGGGTTAGTGAAAGCGCAACAGGTAAAAAATACCGTTATTGTTCCTGTGGGAGCAAAAGGTGGTTTTGTGTGTAAGAAACAGCACATGTTTACCACGCGTGATGAGATCTTTGCCGAGGGACAACGCTGCTATAAACGTTTTATTCGTGCATTACTCGATGTTTCCGACAATATTATTGAAGGTGAAGTCGTTCCACCTAAAAATGTCGTTCGTCATGATGAAGATGACCCTTACTTAGTTGTAGCCGCGGATAAAGGGACAGCAACATTTTCCGATTTGGCTAACTCAGTGTCAGCAGAATACAATTTCTGGCTAGGTGACGCTTTTGCTTCTGGTGGTTCAAATGGTTACGACCATAAAGCCATGGGGATTACAGCAAAAGGGGGATGGGAGTCAGTCAAGCGCCACTTCCGTGAAATGGGCATTAATTGCCAAACCACAGATTTCACAGCGATTGGCATCGGCGATATGGCTGGAGATGTGTTCGGTAATGGCATGCTGCTGTCTAAACACATCTGTTTGCAAGCAGCGTTTAACCATTTGCATATTTTCATCGATCCAACACCAAATTCAGCAAAAAGTTGGGAAGAGCGCAATCGCTTATTCAACACGCCACGATCTAGCTGGGAAGATTACAACGCAAAGTTGATCTCAAAAGGTGGTGGCATCTTCTCTCGCAAAGCGAAATCGATCACCTTAACGCCTGAAATTCAAAAAATGATCGGCACTAAGAAGGCTTCTGTTGCGCCTAATGAGCTGATTAAAATGATCTTGAAAATGGAAGTGGATCTTCTGTGGAACGGAGGCATCGGCACCTATGTTAAATCATCGAAAGAGAGCCATTCTGATGTAGGTGACCGTGCTAACGATGCTCTAAGAATTGATGGACGCGATCTTCGTACAAAAGTGATCGGTGAAGGTGGTAACTTAGGTATGACTCAACTTGGACGTGTTGAGTATGCATTAACTGGTGGTCGTGTTAATACCGACTTTGTTGATAACGTTGGTGGCGTCGATTGCTCGGATAATGAAGTTAATATTAAGATCTTCTTGAATGGCTTGGTGGCGAATGGTGATCTTACCGTCAAACAACGTAATCAGATCTTAGAGTCGATGGAAGACGAAGTAGGAGGCATCGTTATTGAAGATGCTTACGCTCAATCTGAAGCTATTTCTGTCACTGAGCAACAGGGTGTATCGTTAGTTAAAGAGCAAATTCGTTTCATCCATGCTATGGAAAAAGCAGGGCATCTTGACCGAGCATTGGAATACATTCCAGATGATGAAACTTTGCTTGAGCGTGAGAAGCAGGGATTTGCATTAACCCGTCCGGAGCTATCGGTATTAGTGGCATACGGCAAAATGGTGTTGAAAGAGGAATTGGCTTGTGAAGAGATTTCACACGATGAATTCCATTCACAGCAGTTGATCAACTATTTCCCTACTGAGTTACGTCGTAATTATTCTCAGCACATGCAACAGCATCCACTTCGTGCAGAGATCATTGCTACGGCTCTGGCCAATCAGATGGTGAACGAAATGGGATGTAATTTCGTGACCCGTCTGCAAGAAGAGACTGGTGCGAATGTTGTCGATATTGCCAATGCTTACACTGCGGCAAGAGAAATCTATGGTTTAGGCCGTGTTCTTGAGCAGGTTCGTTTACTCGACAATAAAGCAGAAGCCGATGCACAGTACGATGTGATTTTCTTAGTACGCCGAACCTTACGCCGCTTATCTCGTTGGTTGCTGCGTAATCGTTCAGGCAAACAATCGGTCAAAGATTTGATTGCGCTTTATCAAACTGACGTCAATGCCGTTTCCGCTGAACTAGACAATATGCTCGTTGCTGAAGAGGTTGCAGAGCATAATGCCATGGCTCAAGTCTGGATTGATAAAGGCATTAACTCAGAACTGGCGAACTACGTTGCTCGTTTATCAAGCCTGTACTCAGCACTGGATATATCCACAGTGGCTCGTGATAAAGGTAAGACCGTTGCTCAGACAGCTAAGCTTTACTTTAACTTGGGTGATCGTTTATCACTGCACTGGTTCTTGAAACAGATTAACGGCCAAGCGGTGGATAACAACTGGCAAGCACTAGCTCGCGCTGCATTCCGTGAAGATTTAGACTGGCAGCAGCGTCAACTCACTGCGCAAGTATTGAATTGTACTTGTGCGCCAGAAGAACTCGATGTAATGAAAGCACTGGATGAATGGATTGCTAGTAATGAAGTGTCCTTAATGCGCTGGGAGAGTATCCTCAACGAATTTAAAGTTGGTGCAGTACATGAATTTGCAAAATTCTCAGTAGCATTAAGAGAATTAGTACTTTTAAATTTGAATTGTGCGGCAAATGAGTAAATAATAACGCCCCGTTTATACGGGGCTTTTTATTTCGGAGGCACAATGCTCTACCGCTTAGCCAGGACTGGCTTTTTTCAACTTGATGCCGAAAAGGCACATGATCTCGCCATTGAAAACTTTAAACGTTTCACAGGCACTCCTCTTGATCTCTTCTATCGTCAACACTTACCCAATCGCCCAGTCGAATGCATGGGTTTAACTTTTAAAAACCCTGTAGGTTTGGCCGCTGGCCTAGATAAAAATGGGGAATGCATAGAAGCTTTTGGTGCAATGGGGTTTGGTTTTGTCGAAGTTGGTACCGTGACTCCACGTCCTCAATCTGGTAACGATAAACCGCGTTTATTTCGTTTGATCCAAGCGGAAGGTATTATCAATCGAATGGGCTTTAACAACTTAGGTGTCGACAACCTAGTTGAGAACGTTAAGAAAGCTAAATATGACGGCATTATCGGTATCAACATTGGAAAGAATAAAGATACACCGATTGAAAATGGGGCAGATGACTATCTTATTTGTATGGAGAAAGTCTACCCATATGCTGGTTACATAGCAGTGAACATTTCATCCCCCAACACTCCTGGGTTACGAACGTTACAATATGGTGAGGCATTGGATGATTTGCTTGCCGTACTGAAAGCGAAGCAATCTGAATTGGCTAAGCTGCATAATAAATACGTTCCGTTAACATTAAAGATCGCTCCCGATCTTTCTGATGACGAACTTAAACAAATTTGCCAATCGTTACTCAAGCATAATATTGATGGCGTTATCGCGACTAATACCACATTGGATCGGTCGCTGGTGGAAGGTATGAAATTCGCGAATGAAGCGGGTGGGTTAAGTGGCCGTCCTGTTCAATCAAGAAGTACTGAAGTGATTAAGTGCTTGTACCAAGAGTTGGGTGATAAGCTGCCCATTATTGGAGTGGGTGGTATTGATTCTTGTATCGCTGCAAAAGAAAAAATGTTGGCGGGCGCGAAACTAGTACAAGTCTATTCAGGATTCATTTACCACGGCCCAGGTTTAGTGAGAGATATTGTCAAGAACCTGTAAATAAGTGCGATTTAAAGGTATTTACTCAGAAAAATAAAAAGTGACTGGGTCAAAGTAAGAGGGAATGAGTTATTCATTTCCTCTTTTTTTTTATATTTCTGTTCTTAAAATTACATTCAATAGCTGGCAAAGGTAATTAAGCGTTTTACCTAATAGTTTGATAATTCATTAAAATTAGAGAGTGGAACGATGCTTAAACCAAGTGACAAATGGAGTTGGTATTATTCAGATAGCGAAAGCTGCCTGATGTTGTACCTTGGTGATGAGATGGTTTTTAAGACCAATCTTTACCGTAATCTGCTCGTCGATTGTGCTTTTGCTGAGAATCATTTTTCAGTCGATGATGCGAGTGCTTTCCAAACCTACAAAGAGCAAATTGCCTATTTAGGTTTAAGTGAGCCAAGACAAGCCGAATTAGCACTCTATTGTGTTGCCGCTAAGCGTTTTCATAAACCTGTCCAGCCTAAAAGTTGGTTTTTTGATCATCAAGGCTACGGTTTTGAACCGAGTGAAGGTGACATTGTTCGGTTGGTCAACGGCTACAGCCAAGGTTATTTCATCGTACTTGAGGTAGGGGACTGCGCTAGTCTTTGCGCCTTAGTCGATTTGGATGCGTTCATACTGAATGGTTCCAAACAGCTGGAATTCGGACAGGTCATTAAGGTTATGCATGACCGTATGGCTTGCGCCAATCATATTTTGCTCGAAGAGCACGTTGCTCTTGTGAGTTAACTTTTCCCTAATAGCACAACGTTTCGTTCCTTTGTTTCATTTCCCATCGGCTTAATAGCCGATTTTTTTTGCCTAGAGCTTTTCCCCAACTCAATCCTATCCGTCTGAATTCGATCTTAAATGTGAGATTTGTTCAGGATTCTGATGTTTTTTTCTTCAAAAGTGACGTTATAAACAGTGTCTACATTGCTAGAAATGACCGACATATTCCCATTTTTAGCTCATTTGTAATTAATTTACACTACAAAAATCAATCTGGTATAGTCCAATTATGCGGTGAATAAATACTCACTTATCCCGTAGGCCTTGCTATATCTAGTGAGATGTTTTTGCAATGCTCGAAGCTTGTCTATTTGTAAAATTGGCGAGTAGTTAAGCAATTGAATGGTTGAGAAGGTGAAAGAGACACTTTGTTTTACTCAAGCGTGGGATTGTCAGGTATAATGCGTGGTCATTTTTATCAGTAAAAGAGCAGTATGAATCAATATCTAGCGGTTACCTCAAACGGTCTTGAGAACCTATTAGTTGAAGAACTAACCAAATTAGGGATTACGGACGCAAAACCCGTGCAGGCCGGGGTAAAATTTAAAGCGTCGAAAGAGCAGATTTATCGCTGTTGTTTGTGGAGCCGTCTAGCATCAAGATTTGTTCGCGTCCTCTCTGAATTTACCTGCCAAAATGATATGGATCTTTACTTGTCAGCAAGTTCAGTGAACTGGGTTAATCATTTTCATAGTTCGAAAAAGTTTGTTGTCGACTTCAACGGCACAAATAACGAAATCCGCAACAGTCAGTACGGCGCGATGAAAGTAAAGGATGCGGTTGTCGACTGTTTCACCAAAAAGAACTTACCGCGCCCTTCGATCGATAAAGATCATGCAGATCTTCGTGTCCATGTACGCTTGCATAAAGATAAAGCCATTTTAGGGATTGATATGGTGGGCGGTGGTTTACATCAGCGCGGTTACCGTACCGAAGCGGGGCGAGCACCACTTCGTGAAACATTAGCAGCGGCTATTATTTTGCGTAGTGGATGGAGTGAAGCGAAGCCACTGCTCGACCCAATGTGTGGTTCTGGTACTTTGCTCATTGAGGCGGCCATGATAGCTGCTGGTATGGCCCCCAGTCTCAAGCGTCCAAAGTGGAGTTTCGAAGCTTTAGAGGATTTTGATGCAGAACTGTGGGCGCAAATAAAATCAGAGGCCAATGTTCAAGCAAGACGTGGTGTCAAGAAGGTTGACTGTAAGTTCTTTGGTTTTGATAACGATGCACGAGTGCTGCAGACCGCGAAAGATAACGCTCGCCGCGCAGGGGTTGAAGAACTGATTACCTTCCAGCTAGGTGATGCGGCACTGATCAAACGTCCTGAAGGGTTTGAGGATGGTGTGGTTATCTGTAATCCACCCTATGGTGAACGTTTAGGTACACATCCTGGTTTGATTGCTTTATACACGGCATTTGGTGGTCAATTAAAGGCTGAATTTGGCGGTTGCCAAGCGTCGATTTTCTCAAGCTCTGACGAATTACTCAGTTGTTTGCGTATGCGCGCTGAAAAGCAGTTTAAGTTAAATAACGGTGCGTTACCTTGTCACCAAAAGAACTACTCAATTTCATTGCGCACGGTAGAACCGGGAGCGTCTATTTCTCAAGAATCGGTGATCGCTCCTGATTTTTCGAATCGTTTAAAGAAAAATATTGCGAAAATTGGTAAGTGGGCGAAACGTGAATCACTAGATTGCTATCGTATTTATGATGCTGATTTGCCTGAATACAATGTTGCGATCGATGTTTATCTCGACCACCTAGTGATCCAAGAATACGCCGCACCTAAGGATATTCTAGAAGAAAAGGCGAAACGCCGTTTAACAGATATCATTCGTGCCGCGATTCAAGTCACCGGAACAGAAGCAAATAAAGTGGTACTCAAAGTTCGTGAAAAACAGAAAGGGCGCTCTCAATATCAAAAATTAGGGCAAATTTCTGAGACAATGGAAGTGAACGAGTATGGCGTTAAACTGATTGTCAATTTACATGATTATCTCGATACGGGTTTATTCCTTGATCATAAATTGACGCGCCGTCGCTTAGGGCAAATGGCAAAGGGTAAAGATTTCCTCAATCTATTTGCTTACACCGGCTCTGCAACCGTTCATGTTGCTTGCGGTGGAGCAAAATCAACCATGACGGTTGATATGTCTAAAACCTATTTAGAATGGGCTAAAGACAACTTAAAGCTCAACGGTCAAGTTGGACACCAGCATCGCTTTGAACAAGCCGACTGTGTGCAATGGTTAGAGACTGCAAAAGAACAATTTGATTTGATATTTATCGATCCGCCGACATTCTCAAATTCCAAACGTATGGAACACACATTTGATGTACAACGCGATCATATTAAGTTGATGGAAAATTTAAAACGTATCCTACGTCCAGAAGGTACGATTGTGTTTTCAAACAATAAACGACATTTTAAAATGGATTTAGAAGCGCTAGCTGAGCTTGGTTTAGTTGCTCAAAATATTTCAGCGCAAACATTGCCACTGGATTTTGAACGCAATAAGCAGATCCACAACTGCTGGACCATTTCCCATGCACGCAGTGAATAGGGAATGAAGTTGTTCACGCTTTACAGTACTGAAGGATGCCATCTCTGTGAGATGGCATTTCAGCTTGTTCAGCAGGCAAACATTGCTGAACAAGTACAACTTGTTGATATTGCATTTGATGATGCGCTCTTCTCTCGTTACGGGGTCACCATTCCGGTTCTTAAATACCAAGAATCCGAACTGAGCTGGCCCTTTGACCAACAAACATTACTTCATTGGTTAGAAAATAATGGCATTAATTACCATCCATAACGGTCAATTAGCATTTGGTGACCACCCATTACTCGATCATGCAGATTTCGCATTGCAAGAAAATGAACGAGTTTGTCTCGTCGGCCGGAACGGTGCAGGCAAGTCGACTATGATGAAAGTTCTTGCGAGAGAAATCATCATGGACGACGGAAAAATGCAGATAGAACAAGATGTTGTTGTTTCTCGATTAGAACAAGATCCGCCTAGAGATGAAGCCGGCACCGTTTTTGATTATGTTGCTGGTGGATTAGCGGAAGTTGGTGAGTATCTAAAGATCTATCAAGATCTTTTGGATCTCATCGTTGTCGATCCAAGTGAAAGTAATATCAATAAGTTATCTCGCATTCAAGAGCAGCTAGAGCATACAGGGGCATGGCGTTTTGAAGAACGTATTCAAAATGTTCTGGCGGCGTTGAAACTGGATGGCCACACCAAACTAACGGATTTATCCGGTGGATGGCAGCGTAAAGCGGCTCTTGCAAGAGCACTAGTGTGTGATCCTGATGTCCTTTTGCTTGATGAACCGACTAACCACCTTGATGTAACCACCATCGAATGGCTCGAAGGCTTTTTGAAAGATTTTAGAGGCTCGATCATCTTTGTATCGCATGACCGGACGTTCATCCACTCAATGGCGACACGCATTGTTGATCTTGACCGCGGCAAGCTCAGCTCGTTTCCTGGTGATTATGATCAGTACCTTGTCGCCAAGGAAGAAGCCTTGCGCGTAGAAGAGATGCAAAATGCCGAGTTTGATAAGAAATTGGCCCAAGAAGAAGTTTGGATTCGCCAAGGCATCAAAGCGCGTCGTACTCGTAACGAAGGGCGTGTAAGAGCACTCAAGAAGCTAAGAGAAGAGCGTAATGATCGCCGTGAGGTACAGGGCAAAGCAAACTTGCAAATCGATGACGCTGCGCGTTCAGGAAAAATTGTCTTCGAAGCGAAGGATATTAGCTATAGCATTGATGGCAAAAACATTGTCTCGAACTTCAGTTTCAATATCATGCGTGGTGATCGCATTGCACTTATTGGCCCTAACGGATGCGGTAAAAGTACGCTGCTGAAACTGCTGTTGGGTGATTTACAACCTCAGAGTGGCAAATTACATTGCGGTACCAAACTTGAAGTTGCTTATTTTGATCAGTACCGTGAGATCCTCGATCCTGAGAAGTCGGTAATTGACAACTTAGCTGACGGAAAACAAGAAGTGATGGTGGCTGGGCGCCCACGGCACGCATTAAGCTACTTACAAGATTTCTTGTTTGCCCCTAAACGTGCGAGAACGCCTGTAAAAGCGCTATCTGGTGGTGAGAAAAACAGACTGTTGCTTGCTCGTATCTTCCTCAAACCGAATAATTTATTGATTTTGGATGAACCAACCAACGATTTAGATATCGAAACTTTGGAACTTTTAGAAGATTTGCTTGCCAATTACCAAGGCACATTGCTGCTTGTCAGCCACGATCGTCAATTTGTTGATAATACTGTAACAACGAGTTGGATTTTTGAAGGCGATGGCAAAATTGAAGAATTTGTTGGAGGTTATCACGATGCTCAGCAACAAAGAGCTCAGGTTTTGCAGTCACGAGTTGCTGAAAATGTCAGCAATAAAGAAAAAGTGGTTGAGGAAACTCTCAAAACAGCGCCAATTAAGACAAAACCTAAAAAGTTATCTTATAAACTGCAGCGAGAAATGGATGAGTTGCCCGCAATGTTAGAGCAACTTGAGAATGATATTGAAATGCTTCAACAGCAAGTGAACGATCCTGAGTTTTTCATGCAATCAGCAGATAAAACACAGCCCGTTTTAGATAAGTTAACTGCGAAAGAGCAGGAGCTTGAAATTGCTTTCGAGCGCTGGGAAGAGCTCGAAGCAATGCAACAGGAAAGTTAGAGATTATTAATGAGTAGTAAAACATTTAAAATCACCGTAATTGCGGCCAGTATTCTGGCTGCCACTCAAGCTCATGCTGCACTTTACCAAATTGTCGAAGTGACACCCAGTAACGTATCAGCTAA
This sequence comes from Vibrio sp. B7, assembly GCF_963888765.1. Classification (NCBI taxonomy): domain Bacteria; kingdom Pseudomonadati; phylum Pseudomonadota; class Gammaproteobacteria; order Vibrionales; family Vibrionaceae; genus Vibrio; species Vibrio sp. B7. The sequence continues at coordinate 6,618 of NZ_CAWPKR010000012.1, read as the reverse complement.
TGAATATTATGGAAGGGCAATACAAAAAGATACGGTTTCATCGCATCCATTAGGCTGTTTTACGGCCGGAAATAGCTGTAATACTTTTGCGTTTGGTGGCGATACGCTCAATGGTTCTGATGGCATTTCCTATCGTGATGAAGTGCCATTCAAAATGGATAATCGTTTTGTTTATCAGGATATTGATGATCTCAAAAGCTATTGCTCTAACGAACTCGGTTATTCTACTTGTGACGCATGGGCTGATAAGCAGTGGCACGGTTTTGAGTACAACAATGTTGAAACTGGCGGTTTGAAGCGTGAGCGTGATGCTTGGGATAATGGTAGTTATCTAAAAAATGCAGCGGCCTTTGTTAATTCATCGCAAGTTGTTTTGACTTTTGGCTCTATTGCAAATACTCAGAATACCGTTTTAACTGGGTTAGACGGTACTTATGCTTTTGGTATTACGAGCAGCGGTTACACACAGTCTGGGAGTAATTACGCTCTAGGCTACCGTCAACGTGGTTTTTATAATGGCAATATTTTAAATCCACCAACAGACACCACAATTGTCAAAGACACAAATAATAAAATTGTTGAAAAAATGGGTCGGACGTTCGCTTATGATGTATTCAATGATGGTACCCATAATTTCGTGGTTGGTAGTGCATCAGTTAGCCCTTATTTAACGGGTAATGGTGATGATGATAACAAAGACTACAATGGCGATGTTAACACTTGTGTGAGTGATGGTCTCGATCCACAGTTAACTCGTCAGTGTCAAAATTTTGCATTTGCAACGCAAGCTTATATGTGGGATACAGCATCTACATCGACGAGTTACCGCGTAACAGGGTGGGTCGGTGATGTTGAAGCAAACCGTAGCGGATACTCTGCACAAGCAAGTGTAAGAGGCGCTGCTATTCCTACATCTGGCAGTTACGCTAACAAGCCGGTTATGGCTGGTTTTAATACCTATCGCGATGATAATGTTTTTAGAATGCAAGCAACAGTATTCTATCCTAATGCAAGTTACGACGTAACAACTTCTAAGCATGATATGTGGAGTAGTAAGGTTATTACTGGCACAGAACTGAAAGTGGATGGAGATGTGATTTACTCCAACTCATTAGCGACAGATATTAATAACCATTTAATCGTGATCGGTGAAACAAAACGTCGAGGCGATAAACCTGAAAGCGGCGCAGCAGCAAACCGTATTTTCGTGGCAGATGTTAATAGCGGAACGCCTGTAGCTAACTATCTATCAGGTGGAATTTTCTTTACTGGTGCTGGCGGTGAAGCGAAAGCGATCAACAATTTCAATGAAATTGTCGGTCAAATCGATGCAGAAAAAGGTCGTGAAGATGGAGGCAAACAACGTCGTCATCGTGGCTTTATCTATCCTTTCAACGGTACAGGGAGTAATGCAGCAAGAATGGCATTGTTCCAGAACCAAGGTTGGTGGTTAGATGATCTAACCAACGGTGGGGCTTACTCACAACATAATAACCAGTTCCGTATTTTTGAAGCCTCAGATATCAACGATGATGGTGTGATTGCAGCAAGTGCATTTAAATGTACTGGTGGCTATGACGATTTCTCCCATAACTCATACTGTACTTCTGGAAGTGAAAGCGTTGTCGCGATTAAACTGATCCCGATTGCTGGCGCGGCGGCTAGCGATATTGAAGTCCGCAGCACGGCACTTCCACCCGTTGAACGTAAAGGCGGTAGTATGGGGTGGATTACTCTGACACTACTTGCTCTCTTTGGGTTCCGCAGAAAATAATTAAATAGTGTAAAGAATGGCGCAAGTTCACAATTTAGAATCTGCGCCTTTTTTGTAACTTGAGAAAGTCGAATTTTTGAGCAATTCTTAATTGTGGCGTAACAGATATGCCATGTAGATTTAATAGTTGTATGTAAGACACAAGTTACTGTATGAGGACTACACTATGATGAAGAGACAAAAGCGTGATCGCCTTGAAAGAGCACAGTCTCATGGGTATAAAGCTGGCTTAAACGGACGTTCCGTAGAGGCTTGCCCTTATCAACAAACGGACGCTCGTTCATATTGGCTAGGTGGTTGGCGCGATGCCAGAGATGACAAACAAGCTGGTCTCTACAAATAAACTCCCACATACATGCAAAAGGATTTAAGCCCCGGAAGGGGCTTTTTAGTATTCAAGCCACTCTAAGGCACTATAACTAAGTGTTTTGATGAGAAAAAAGCGACTCTATGAGTCGCTTATGAATAGTTTAACGTCATTAAAAAGCAGAAGTATCTTGGAAAAGACCTACTTTTAAATCCTTTGCAACGTAAATCTCTTTGCCATCGACAAGAACGCGACCATCAGCTAGGCCCATTACAAGTTTACGGTTAACAACCCGTTTCATCGTGATTTCGTAAGTTACTTTTTTTGCTGTTGGTAGGATCTGACCTGTGAACTTAACTTCACCAACACCTAATGCCCGGCCTTTTCCTTTGCCACCAACCCAGCCAAGGAAGAAACCAACCAATTGCCACATCGCATCTAAACCTAAACAGCCAGGCATTACAGGATCGCCAGGGAAATGGCAATCGAAGAACCATAGATCAGGAGTAATATCTAACTCAGCAAGAATAAGGCCTTTACCATACTCGCCCTCGGTTTCTGACATTTTGGTGATGCGGTCCATCATCAACATATTTGGCGCTGGCAATTGAGGATAGCCAGGCCCAAAAAGCTCACCTTGGCTAGAGGCTAGTAAGTCTTCACGATTATATGAATCTCGTTTATTCTGCATTATCAGTTACTCCAATTTTTGATAGGGTGCATATTAGGGAACACGTGTACGCTAAACAACTCCGATCAGTGCTACACAAACCAGTTTTTAATGCGCTCTGCAATACTGTGTGATTGGTCATGCCTTTCAAAGTTTTCAATACGTTGAGCAATTTTATTAATGATGCTTTCTTCGTCATCGCCTCTGAATGACGCACCCATAAGGATCGGTACGGCTTCATCAACTGTAGCGACTGGCCAAATATGAAATTCATCATTTTTAATGCTATTGACTACATCTTTATGAAGTGCAAGATGTTTTAGATTTGTTCTTGGTAGAATGACGCCTTGTCCACCCGTGAATCCCTGATGCTTACACACATGGTAAAAGCCTTCAATTTTTTCGTTTAGCCCGCCAACAGCTTGAACTCGCCCGAATTGATCAACCGCACCTGTCACAGCGATTTGTTGGTTAATGGGATGTTCAGATAAAGCGCTAACTAAAGAACATAACTCGGCTAGTGATGCACTGTCGCCATCCACTTCGCTGTATGATTGTTCGAAGACAACCGAGGCCGAATAGGGAAGCGGTGCGTCAAGGTTCATTGAGCTGCTTACAAAGGCTTGCATTATCATCATGCCTTTTGCATGCAAATTACCACCGAGCTCGGCTTTGCGTTCGACATCGGTAATATCACCGTCACCAAAGTGCACAACGCATGAGATACGGGCTGGTTCACCATAGGAAAGAGGATGGCCAGCAACATCGATCACCGTTAATCCATTGACTTGGCCGACTTGTTCGCCTTGAGTTTCGATAATGACTTGTCCATCAAGTATATCGTCGAGTGCTCGTTGCTGCAGATAAGACTCTCGATAATAGCGTTTGTCTAAGGCACTTTCGATATGAGATTTAGTAATCGGATACTGATTTGACTCTAAGGCCGCTTCTTCTATGAGTGTTCTGTGCCATATTACACATAACGGTGTGTAATGTTGATCTTCCGTGAAACGGGCACCTGCGGTCATAAGAGCAGGAATGGCATCTTCAGTCAGTGTAGGGAGTTGGTATTCTTCAGATATCCAACGTAAATAAGCGAGATAGGTCAATATCGATTGTTCATCAATTTTCAGGTCCAACTCTAATTCGGTGTAGAAACAAAAGCTTGAGCGGACGTCTGCATCCAAATAGTCGACATCGGCTAACTGGTTCCTATCACCTAAAATGATCAGTTTGACCTCATATCTTTTAGAGATTGGTGAGGGGTGTGGTGATTTAGCATCACAATTAATGGGGCTTACATCTTCGCCTAATACTGCCGCTTTTAATAACGGCCACATTTTAGGATTAGCCAACAGCATATTAGCGGAGATCAGGAGATAACCACCATTGGCTTTATCCAATAAGCCAGGAATTTCGCTGGTGATAAGCCCATTTTCAGCGCGGTATTGGCCAAAGATAGTCCCCATATCGAGGGACTCCGTACAAATAACGTGCGAGTTTGGCTTTATTACTTGAAGTTTTTGACTGACTAATTGACGATAGATTGAGTTATCTGGCGCGTTGATCAACATCACTCGTGTAAAACCTTTCAATTGAACAAACTGCTGAATAGCGGTTGCTAGTCTGGGCTGAGTGTCGAGTAATGTTACCGGAGATAGACTAGGGTACTGAGCTAGTTGCGAGTGGAATTGATCATACTGAGGTGTGACTGAACGCCAAATATTTTGAGTCATTGAAATCTAGTGTTTATTAAAAGAAGCCAGATTATATAGAAAAATAGCAATGTCTAACAGCTCCATTATTATGCTTGATCTTGTTCGCTTTTTTGAATCCAAAAATTGAACTCTGAACGATGGTGGGTTACGCTGTCACCCTAACTTGGCATGGATTTTACGTTATGAAATATCAACAGCTTGAAAATTTGGAATCGGGTTGGAAGTGGCAATACTTAATTAATAAGTGGAAAGATGGCGAAACAATCACTCGTTATGTAGACAAAAGCGAAGCTCTAGCTGCAATTGAACAGTTAAAAAAAATAGAGCATGAACCCAATCTGGTTCTTGGGTGGATTGATCAGCACATGTCACTTGAACTGAGTAATAAACTCAAGCAAGCAATTAGAGCCAAACGCAAGCGCCACTTTAATGCTGAGCAACTACACACCAGAAAGAAATCTATCGATCTCGATTATCGAGTGTGGGAAAAACTATCATATCGAGCCAATGAGCTTGGTTGCACTTTGTCTGACGCGATTGAATACCTGTTAAGTGAAGCATCTCGTAGCGAAAAAGCGAGTAGAACTGTCTCAAGTTTAAAAGAAGATTTAAGTAAATTACTGTCTGAATAAGAAGGAGATAAAAATGTTGTATGTCATTCTGGCTGCTGCTGCAGTTATCTTTTGGTTAGTCGCTGTTGATCGGCCTGTATTGAGAGTTAAATTCAAAGATGGTGTCATAGCACAAGTTAAAGGTCATTTCCCTCCAAGTTTTAAACATAATGTGACTGAGATTGCTGAAAAGACAGGCTTGAGCGGCGAACTAAAAGTTTACCAGCAGAGAACGGGTGTTAAGTTGGTTTTTTCTAAAGACGTACCTAAAAAAATTCAACAGCGTATTCGCAATGTTTTTCCTCATCAGGGATTTCATACAAAAGAGCAACGAACCAAGAAGTCACATTGAGTCTGCCATTCTTAAGTTACAGATTGTTTTCATTAAAAAACGAACATCGTCGAAACGATCAACTTTACACATCGTCCATTTATAACTCGCTGATATCATGATTGAAGTCTCTGTAAAGGTTCTCGACGATGAAAAAAATCTGTGTAGTTATCATTTCGTTATTGATAGTAGTTTTCTGTTCAAAGGGTTATGCCGACGATTCAGAAAGTAATCCTGTCGCGAAATCAATAAAACAGCAAACACTTAAAGCTCTTAAAAAATATAGATCTAAGCTTGATGGATATTGTGACGTGATGATCGAAATGAAGCATGTTCAAAGTTATGCAGAAATTGTAGGCGTTGGGACAAACGGTGATTATCAAATCTGCGCTAAAGCAAAATCTAAAATTAAGATAGGCAAAAAATTTAAATATAAAGTTCCAGAGAAATACATACGGATACAAATCAATGCAGCAGAGTTATGAGTAAGGTGTGATTTCACTGTGAAATGGAAATTTGGATGTATGGTTTCAATTACTATTATGGTTAACAAATCAGAGTGCGTATTATGGTTATGAGTTATGTTGAGGGTTTGCCTCTGGCCTGAGAGCAGTCAAGGGTGGGCGAAAGACTTGGCAATATCCGGTCAGTGCAACGCTGGCCGTGATGACTAGGATAGAGAATCGCTTTACCATCGAAGCCCGTAATATAATTCGCACTCATCCCACCAAATGACATACCTACCGGTTCAGTACGTCAAAAATGACATGCCTGATTTCTGCCGCTCGCCACAGTGCGAGCTAATCTCTGATTAGTCGAGCGCGAGGAAGCGGAATTTCACCGCCCTAAATCACTTCTACGGTCACCGTATATTGCCCAATGACGACGGACGCACGACGACGAAGACTGAGGAGGAGGAGGAAGGAGAAAGCAGGGCAAGTACACTAATGCCGTTCACTTAAGGTGAGCGGCATTGTATGACCCTGTAAATAATTCTGTGTAACTGTCAGGGTTACATGTATTGAGTGAGTCGGTCTTCGAACATAATCATAAAGCGGTTTAGAGCTTGTCGCCAGTTTCTGATCGGCATCGTCCATTTCTTGGAAGCATCTCGGATAGCCAGGTAGATCACCTTTCTAGCTGATTCATCCGTTGGGAAGAGCTTGCGCTTCTTAATCGCTTTTCTAATAACGCTGTTGAGGGATTC